>CAMVRS010000186.1 GCA_947169935.1 uncultured Lachnospiraceae bacterium | reverse complement strand
TGAGGGCGACAGTTTCGGAAGTGAGGAAGTTCCGAAGTACAGTTTTGAAAGTATATGTATCCCGTGGACGTTGAAAAACACTTTCAATTCCGGGTGCGCGTAGCTCAGCTGGATAGAGCGTCTGGCTACGGACCAGAAGGTCGTGGGTTCGAATCCTGTCGCGCACGCTTAAAGGAATCGCTGTAAGGCGGTTCTTTTTTTTCGCTTTTTTTGCAATATAGACTTTAAAATACAGGTGTGCTATAATCCTGTTTACATAAAATCCCACGGGAAGCGTCATTCTTTTACTATGGCAGATACGAATACTAACAAAACTGCATTAACAAAAGTAAGACTTATAGCAGCGTTCTTGTCATGCGCTCTGCTGCTGGCGGCATGCGGGCCTGTTCCCTGTGATTTCTGCGGCAAAAACAGATTCTGCAAAACATTCGATATAGTAGGCGTTGAGCGCCATATCTGCAATGACTGTCTTAATGATCCCCGGGTAGCCATCTCCGGAAATCTGGTACGCGAATACTCTGAAATGTATGAAAACGGTGCGCTGGAATACCCCGAAGATTCTCCGTTAAACCCCAATTACGGAAAACCCACGGTGACGCCTTCCGTCTCTCCCACCGTCCTTCCTTCCTATTCGGATATTTCCGTGATACTGCCCGAAGACAGCGGCAGCAATCTCACTCCTGTCTCATCTGCCGATCCCACTCCCGCCCCGGCAGCTTCTGTTCCTTCATCAGGAAACTTAAGCGGGGAGGCTCTGGTCTCTGCACTTAACCAGTCGCTTGCAGCCGACAGCATGAGTCTTACCCCCATCTCCGGTAAAAGCGGTGAATATACACTGATGTGCGGCGGCAGTGATACCGGCATACGTTTCAAGACCAGCGCCGGCAATTCCGGCAAGGATAAACTGGTGATTGAACAGGGCGAAAATGCCTCTTCCTCAGACTATGTCAAATCCGCTATCCGCTCTATTCTTACTTATATGAACAGTACCGATTACGACGGTCTGGGACATGATATCTATAACGGCGCCATACAGAGCGGCAGTTTCATATATAACGGCACTACTTTTGTCTCCACTGTACATACAGCAGATGAGATCGAAAAGGGCGCCGCTATCTCTGATTTCTCAATTGTTCCGTAGGCGATTTGCAAATCTTGCTCTGTTTTTTGTATATTTTTGCCAAATATCTCCAAGAAACATACATTATTATGGTAAAATAAGTCAATATCTGTTATAATGCCATCTGGATGCCTGTGTCAGAACAGGCCAATACAGGAAAGGTGGATGGTTTTATGTCAGAAAATGCGTACTACAAAGAGATCATGGCTCTCCACGGTCTTGATGAGTTCAAGGAAGTCATCGATCAGTGGCAGCGCCTGAGCGAAAACGTTGAGAAGTTCCACGCTAAATCCAAGCTCGTGGTTCCCAATCTTCTCTGGGCCGCAGATAACGGTATCGACCGTGAGAATCTGCTGATGCTTCTCACCAGTTTCATGTACACCTCCGGCAATCTGCTGGAGTTCTACGGAAATGTCCGTTGTCTGGAATGTTTCGTAGATTATGTTCCCGCAGACAAAGAATGCCACGAGATTGAAAAGATAGGTGAAAAGATCCGTGACGCAGCAGGTTTCCGTTCCGAATATCACGGACTTCTTTCCGTGGACGTAAGCGAATGGACAGGTCACTTTGAAGATGCGCATTTTATCGATATCATGAAATATCTTGCTTCCATGGATGATGATATCTGCTATATCTTCCAGATACCTAATTACAATCCTCAGGCTGTACAGCAGCTCACACAGCTTCTGGTACTCTTCTTCCGTATACAGCTTATCAATATGAAGCTGCCTGATTCTGCAGAACTCTGCAATTATGTACGTCAGGAGATCAGTGAATTCGGCCTTAACCTTGATAAGGATGCTGAGGAAATGATCATCGCTTCCGTTAACCGTCTCCGTGCAGACCAGTTCTTCGCAGGCTATGATATGCTGGATCGTCTTGCTTCGGATATCGTTTATTCCGTATACACTTCCACTCCGCCTTATGACGGTGTTGTGACAAAGAGCATGATCAGCGCCTTTGCCCCCGACGGTATATATGTTTCCGAGCTGATTCAGAACAACGCCAAAGTATTTACGGCGCAGTTTAATTATTAAGGAGGAGCAAGATGAGCAGCACTCAGATAAAAAATACAAGATATAAAAGTAATATGGGTACAACACGCTGGGCTACCGTAGAAGAGATCCAGCGCTCTGCCACAAAGGTAGATATTGATGCACCCACTTATCCCATAGGCGGCGTACCCATCATGTCAGACGGACACACGGCATACCTTGACGGCCGTGACACCCATACACTGATCTTCGGTGCCACCGGTTCAAAGAAAACCCGTATCTTCTGTATGCCCACATTAAATATGTTCATCCGTTCAGGCGAATCCTTCGTCGTTACCGACCCTAAGGCAGAGCTTTATGTTCGTACCGGCGGTTTTGCAAAAGAGCACGGTTATAAGACCGTAGTCCTTAACTTCCGTGATATCGGTTACGGCGATATGTGGGATCCCCTGGCACTGCCTTATGAGTATTACCGCTGCGGCCGTAAGGACGAAGCAAACAACCTGGTAAACGACCTTGCGGCAACGCTTTCCGCAAGACAGAAGGAAAACACTACCGACCTTCTGTACCCCCTAATGGCAGAGACCCTGCTTACCGCAAATATGTACCTGCTCTTTGAGGCAGCCGCTGCTGAGAACGCAGTTAACATGCGAAGCCTTACGGCTCTCTGCTCACAGGCAGCCCTGGAGTCCCTTAAGACTCTGGCAGGTAAGATGAGCACCCAGAATACCATAGGTATGTTGTTCAAGGGTACACTGCTTGGTGAGAATGAGAAGACCATCGCTTCCATCATGTCAGTGCTTTACGGTATGGTTTCCATCTTCAACCTGAACAAGAGACTTACCGATATGCTCTGCCACAATACATTCGACATCCGTATGTTCGGTCATGAAAAGACAGCCGTATACGTTATCGTCCCCGATGAGAAAACCACCTGCCACTTCCTGGTTACCATGTTCATCAAGCAGGTATACGAAATCCTTATCGGTGAGGCACAGCGCCAGGCTTCACTCTCACTGCCCGTACGTGTTAACTTCGTACTGGACGAGTTCTGTAACATCCCCAAGGTGCCTGATATGCCTTCCATGATATCTGCAGCACGTTCCCGTAACATGCGCTTCTATCTGGTTGTACAGTCACTGCATCAGCTTAAGGGCCGTTACGGTGAAGACGCAGATACCATCAAGGGTAACTGTGATAACTGGATCTTCTTAACTTCACGTGAGCGCGACCTGCTGAATGAAATGAGCTTCCTCTGCGGAGAGATCGATGCATGGGGCCCCGGCGGAGCCGAAAAGAGACCGCTAATCTCTGTTACCGAGCTTCAGCGCTTCAGTAAAGAGAAAGGTGAATGTCTGATACTCCACGGCCGTGAATATCCTTTCATAACATACATGGCCGATATTGATCAGTACCCTGCATTCTCGAACTACAAGGTGGTACCCATCCCGCCCATCGAGATACCTCATCCGCCTACATTCGACGTAATCAAGTTTACAACGAAGTTCGCGTTCATAGCAGACGGCGTGCCTTTCGCAAATCCCGATTAATGATCATACCCCCCGGCCGAAAGGCCGGGGATTTTTTATAAACATCAGCTTCCGGCATGTCATCCTGAGCGCAGCGAAGGATCTTTATAGAAAAAGGAGGAAATTCCATGAAAGAATTTATTAAAGGCGCTAATCCCTATATGCCTCTCTGGGAGCACGTTCCCGACGGAGAGCCCAGAGTATTTGAACATAACGGTGAGAAGCGTGTATATGTATACGGCTCCCACGATATAGAGCGCGATAAATACTGCGGAAGAAATTATGTAGTATGGTCCGCTCCCGTAGATGATCTGACAAACTGGAAATACCACGGCGTAGCCTATGAGACCCATTATGACTCCATACTCTACGCTCCCGATGTGGTCAAGAAGGGCGATACATATTATATGTACGCTGCAGAGCGCTGCGGAAGCCTTGTGGTGGTCGCCTCTTCAAAAACGCCCTGGGGGCCTTTTGAAAACCCTGTAGAAACAAAGCTGGGCTTCGACCCCGGCGTACTGGTAGATGACGACGGCAAAGTATATGCTTACTGGGGCGGCTGCGCTGCTCCCTGCTATATCGTAGAGCTCGAAGACGACATGGCCACCTTTAAGGAAGAAACCCTGGTTTCCAATCCCATGGGTCATTCCACCTGCCCCTGGGATCCTAAGGATGACGGCCACATCTCTCTCATCGATGCTTTCTTTGAGGCTTCCAGCCCCAGAAAGGTAATGGGCAAATACGTCTACATCTTCTCAAGACGTTATGAAAAACCCATACCTGAACTGGGTATAGATTTTGACTGCAACG
Source organism: uncultured Lachnospiraceae bacterium (assembly GCA_947169935.1). Classification (GTDB taxonomy): domain Bacteria; phylum Bacillota; class Clostridia; order Lachnospirales; family Lachnospiraceae; genus NK4A136. The sequence goes on along the minus strand of CAMVRS010000186.1, from coordinate 3,459 downwards.
GTTTCCTCTCCTACCGCTTCAGCGACAGCCCCTTCGGGCCTTTTATCGAAGGCGGTGACTTCAGCTTTAACGGCGGTGAGATCTTAAAAGACAGCGAAGGCGTCGGCACCATGACCTATCAGTGGGGTAACAATCACGGTTCCATAATGGAAGTAAACGGCATGTGGTATGTCTTCTATCACCGCCAGACCGGCGTTAACGAATACTCCCGCCAGGCTATGCTCGAGCCTATCGATGTAGCTCTCGGAAGAGACGGCCGTCTTTATATCGGTGATATTAAATACTTATGCGGTGAGCCCGTATCAGCAAAGCCGGTTGAAATGACCTCACAGGGTGCCCATATAAGCGGCCTGGATGCCTTCAAATGGATCTCTGCGGGCTATGCCTGCCACATATACGGCAGCAAGACCCGCGCCTATGTACAGCCCGTATATGAGCAGCGTGACGACGTATCCTCGCCTGTTGTGGGCATCAGCAGCGGTACCACAGTCGGCTTCCGCTATCTGCAGTTCGGAAACAATGCTCCGGATAAAGTGAGCGTTGTTCTGGGAGATCATAAAGATCTTACTGTGAAAGTACGCATCGATTCCTACAGGGGACGAGTAGTAGCCTGCTTCGCAGCGCAAAACGGCGTAAACGAGATCACCGCAGCTTTAAACTGCGGTGTCATAGGAAAACATGCGGTATACTTTGAATTCATCTCTGATGAAGACGGAGAGATCGCTTCTTTCGACAGGTTTACATTTGATTAAGATCCTTCGCTGCGCTCAGGATGACAGTGCAGCAAAGGAAGTCATTTTCACTCCATCAGCTTAAGCAGTTTTTCAAAATCATAGCTGTGGATCACTTCACGCTTATCACCATCTTCGGTCTGCAGGCTGTCGGATACTATGATATCGGCAGTCTGCGGATCATCCGTAAGCTCAGATGCGAGCATCCCAAAGAACTTATACATATTCATATTCCCGGTTATCCCGAAATAATCCAGAAGGAACGCAAGCGAAGTTGCTCCTGCTACTGTAGTGCTGCCGCTTCTGGTCAGATTAAGCCATAAGAATTCCCTTGTGCTCAGATCTATACCAAACAGATATGCAAAGGTACTGTTTCCGCTCACCGTGAAAGAAGTCTGCACAGTCTTGGGCTCATATACTGCCCCGCTGTCTAAAATATCGCGCATCATATATCCCGCTTTACAATAGCAGCCATCAAAGGGCTTTCTGGAAAACACGTTATCACAGAATACCAGATATCTGATATTGGGATAAAGCTTACGGAATTGCTCAACATCTATATCAAAATATTCCGAGCCGCCGTTATAGCCGCTGGTCTCATCACCCGAAAAAGTAATGGCATCCGACTGTTTGCCGGCCATATTACGCCAGGAGAACTCTGTCTGGCCGCCCTTTTCATCAAGGCCTATAACAGACAGGTCTATATCATCAACTTTCTCCCAATACGTAAAGGCCCTGATCTTCTTACCATCGTGGATCTGCAGGCGGCTGCCTTTTGCCAGAACTCCAAAGCCGGTCTGGCCGCTGCTCTCCTGCAGAGGCAGGGCGTAGCTCTTCATCCCGGGATCGATATAAACCTTTCCCAGCTTTCCGGCAAAATGAGCCTTCATTTTCTCTTCCACAAAAGCCTTTATCACTTTTGTCTGTCCTTCGCTTATCACAGACCTGCGGCGCTTTTGCTCCTCATTTGTTTCCTTATGTACCCGCATCAGTTCGTGACGCACAAAATTAAAGCTCCTGCCTTCCCCGGATCTTTTAACAAAGGAGTATTTCTGCTGAAGCTGAAGCAGGATCAGTCCGTTATCTGTCTCTATCTCATTTAAGATATAGTTCAGATCGGAGGGTTCCTCAATACGGCTTACTATGTATTCCAGGTTTCTGAGCAATGCACCACTGCCTTTCCCCTCTTTTAATACATATGCCGCACCGCGTATATCACCCGCTGCCATTGCAGCTTCAAAATGCGAATAAACGGAATCGTTGGAACTGCCTCTCATGGCATCCACAAATTGCTTGCCCGTCTCGGTTTTAGCCTTATAATGCAGATGATGCAGAAGACCGCACCAGAGTGCTTTCTTCTCATAACAGTCACGCCATCTGCATTGCTCATCAGCCAGCTTAAGATCAAGTATCTTTGTAAGGAATTTCCTGTCGCTGTTCTTAAAGTTCAGCCTGCGTATATTCTCATTAGCATAGATCCTTACGTTCATCTCGTCTGCAAGCTTTATAACATCCGAAAGAGATATAAAGCGCGCGATACCGGCATTCCTTAATTCAAGCAGCAGCTTGATAGCCGTATTTTTAGAAGCGCAGGTATCGATGGTATGCCCCATTTCCCTTACCATGGCTGTCAGGAATTCCAACTGTCCCTCGTTAAGCGGTCTGCTGCCCCCAAGAAGATCATCTGCCAGCTCATGCAGCAGCTTTTCAGCCTCGTCTTCATTAACGATAATAAAATCCTTTACAGCCGCATTCTCTTTAAATGCAGCACGCTGAAAGTTCTCATCAAAAAGAGAATGTCCTGCCTCGGAAAAATCTCCCAGACCGTAAGTCCTGAAATAGTGCAGCATCTGGTCATAAAGCAGCTTATCTGCGCTCAGCTGTTTTACGCTTTCGGGAAAGCCCCTGTAAAAAGGCTCGGGAACATCGGTCCCCAGCATCTCCGAAGCAAAATGTATCATGTATCGTTCAGCCAGCTCCTGCCCTTTTGTAATACGTATATTAAAAAGATTAGCCAGGGTAAAGAGGGTTTCAAATACATTCTCTTCACCATAGTTTACATACTTGACCAGTATATGTTTTGAAAACAGATATGTTTTAAATATGTCTTTCATATCATACCTCCTCGTAACCGGAATATTCATCTCAATACATTGTTTTTGCTTATACAGACTGACTTTACCTCTTGCGGCACCAACATATCCATAATCAGCATCTGCCATCTCACCAGGACCATTGACTATACAACCCATTATTGCTATCTTCAATGCTTTTGGAGATTTATTAGAAGGATTAGCAGCCTGTTCTTTTTCAAACTCAGCGAAAGCCTTTTTTATCTTAGCGATGGTTTCCTCAAGATTATACAAGGTACGGCCGCAGCCTGGGCATGAGATAAACTCTGTTTTTGTGATTCGTGCACCTGCTGCCTGAAGAATACCAAAGGCAACAGGAATTTCCTTTTCCGGTGCCTCGCTAAGGCTTACACGTATTGTATCACCGATTCCATCGACCAAAAGGCTACCAATGCCTACAGCACTTTTAAGACGTCCGTCCTCGCCCTCACCTGCCTCAGTGACACCAAGGTGAAGAGGGAAGTGCATATCAGCCTCATCCATAGTCTTTACGAGAAGACGAACGGTTGTGACCATGACATTAGTATTCGAAGCCTTGATAGAGATTACAACGTCAGTGAAGTTCTCCTTAACGCACACACGAAGGAACTCCATAC
>CAMVRS010000185.1 GCA_947169935.1 uncultured Lachnospiraceae bacterium | reverse complement strand
GACCACCGAGATCTACACTCTTTCCCTACACGACGCTCTTCCGATCTCTGATTGCAGCAGGATTATTGATATCGTTTATAACAGCTCCTGCCATGGATCTGTTAAGTCTTGGAGATGAAATGGCGCATGGGCTGGGGCTTGGAGTTAAGGCATACAGGGGAGTATTTATCATATGCGCAGCTCTGCTGGCCGGAGCTTCAATAAGTATGGGAGGACTCCTGGGTTTTGTGGGCCTGATCGTGCCTAATTGCGTCAGGATGATCCATAAGGTAAAAAGCAGACAGGGGATACTGCTGTGTACGATATACGGTGCGGCATTTCTGCTGTTATGCGATACGCTGTCACGTCTGCTGGTATTTCCTTATGAGCTTCCCTGCGGATTGTTATTAAGTATCATCGGTGCACCGTATCTTATTTGGATACTGATTAAGAAAAGAAAGAGGCTTGGAACGGATTGATAAAGATAAAAGATCTGAAAACATCATATTCATACGGTGATCCGTTTAGTATATCTTCACTTGGTTTTGAAAAAGGAAAGATAGCATCGATCATAGGCAGGAACGGATGCGGGAAGACAACACTGCTTAAGACTATAGCGGGATTTTTGCCTTATCAGGGAAGTCTTTTGATAGATGATAAGGAATGCAGGGACTATCACAGCAGAGAGCGTGGCAGAAGGATAGCCTATCTACCGCAGATGATCAAAGCTGTAAGTATGGATGTAGGAACACTGGTAGAGCATGGGAGATATCCGTGGCACGGTAATTACCGGAAAATGTCGGTACAGGATAAAAAGCTGGTGAAAGAAGCGCTTGATATTACCGGTATGAACATGTACATAGACAGGGATCTGACCGAGCTTTCGGGAGGCCAGTTAAGAAGAGCGTATCTGTCTATGGTTATCGCGCAGAATGCAGACATGATCCTGCTTGACGAACCTACGACATATATGGATATCGAAACCCAGGGATTATTTTATGACATTGCGAAAAAGCTTGCGGCAAAGGGCCATGGTATTATCATGACCTGCCATAATATAGAGCAGGGATTTTCATACAGCGACAGCATAGTAGTAATGGGCGACAGATGCGTTAAAAGCAAAGGAGCGCCGGAAGAGATAGCCGGTAATACAGAAGAACTGCGTAATGTTTTCGGTGCTGCGGTAAAACAGACGGACGACAGAGAGATGCTTTATCCGTATATGCTTATAAGATAAAAATCGCGATGATGTTATAAGGGAAATTTATCGCCCACAATAAATACGATCGATTTTACAGAAAAACAATTCTAGGATAGTATACTAATCACAGTATTCACACTCACCCAACATTAAAACGAAAGGGTAAACAGATGATCGGCACAATAAACACAACTGCACAGATGGATAATAATATCATGAGGAACTGTTGTCAGGCCTTTGTTTGTTGTGCGCTGATCATCAGCTGTACAAACATTAAATCATGTCGATGTAGGTTAAAGCGATAGTTTTAAGGAACAGAGGGGTGTTAAGACTTAGGACGAGGCTTTGCCAAAGTCCTGAGTCTTTTTTGTTGAATATAAGAATAATGACCATAAAAAAGGAGAGGAAAAATGGGAAAGTTATTTACATCGGAATCAGTAACGGAGGGACATCCGGATAAGATAGCAGATCAGATATCAGACGCGATACTTGATGCGCTGATCGCTCAGGATCCTTACTCAAGAGTGGCAGCCGAAACAACTGTGGCAACAGGTCTGGCACTGGTAGTAGGAGAGATCACAACAAAAGCATATGTTGATATCTCAAAGATAGCAAGGGATACGATCAAGGAAATAGGATATGTTAATAACGTTGACGGATATAATGCAGATTCAATAGCGGTGCTCACATCCATTGATGAACAGTCAGCCGATATCGCACTGGGCGTAGATAAAGCATACGAATCAAAGCAGGAAGGCGTAACCGAAGATTTCGGTACAGGAGCAGGAGATCAGGGGATCATCTTCGGATATGCAACAGATGAAACGCCTGAATATCTGCCTCCCGCAATATCTTTTGCACACAGGCTTACAAGGCAGCTGGCAAAAGTAAGAAAAGACGGAACACTCCCTTATCTGAGACCGGACGGAAAATCTCAGGTTACCGTAGAGTTTGCAGATGACGGACATACGGTAAAAAGAGTTCATACGATAGTGATCTCAACGCAGCATTCAGAAGATGCAAGCCTGGAGCAGATAAGAAAAGATATTATCGAAAAGGTAATAAAGCCTGTGATACCTGCAGAACTGCTGGATGATGACACTATCTATTATGTGAATCCCACCGGACGCTTTGTTATAGGCGGTCCCCAGGGTGACGCCGGACTTACCGGAAGAAAGATAATAGTAGATACCTACGGAGGAACAGGAAGACACGGCGGCGGTGCATTCTCCGGTAAGGATCCCACAAAGGTAGACAGATCAGCTGCATATGCAGCGCGCTGGGTAGCGAAAAACCTGGTTGCAGCCGGAGTGGCAAAGAGACTGGAAGTAGAGCTGGCATATGCGATAGGCGTTGCAAAACCTGTATCGATAGCAGTTGAAACTTTTGGTACCGGAGTAAAGCCGGAGGAAGAGATCGTAAGCATTATCGAGAAAGTATTTGACTTGAGACCGGCAGCGATCATAGACGCGCTGGATCTGAGAAGACCTATCTATAAGCAGACAGCTGCATACGGACATTTTGGAAGAACAGATATAAAACTGCCCTGGGAAGAACTCAATAAGGCGGATGAAATAAAGAAATATTTATAAAGAGAGGAAATGAATAAAAAACCATGAACAGATATTTTTCGGCCGGAGGGATCATATATTGTTGATACAGACAGGCTTTACAGGAAACATAGGATAAAAAAGTGAGGAAAAAAAGAGATGAGCATAGAAAACAGAAGGGATGAATCGTTTGAGGAGACGCTTGCAAGATACCCTGAGCTTCCAAGACTGAATCTGCTGAAAACAGACGTACAGCGAAGAGGCGTATGTTATACGGAGAATGTACTGAAAAATGTTGATAAGGATAAATATCAGCTGACAGGATCTAATGTATTCTTTTCAACGCTTGGGGCCAGAGATCAGAAAAACAAATTCGGTATACCCGAGGCTCTGGTACTGAGAGACGGAAGCATAGTTATAACGGATGCGACTCCGATCGAGCAGAATCCGTATATAGTGGATTACAGGGACGGAGCATATGTTCTGATCGATAAGGATAAAGTGGTCGAAGAGATCGATTTTTGGGAGAAACCGGATTTTTACGGAAAAACAACATCTTCCGGTACTCCGATGGATTCGATAATCTTTGCAAGACCGCAGAGACTGAACATCACACCCACATCAAAGTGCTGCTTTTTTACGGAAGGACTTCCGTGCCGGTACTGCGATCTGAATCCCCATATAAATATTGACGGCGTTACCAAACAGAAGATGACGCCTCAGGATGCATATGAGACAGTGAGAGAGGCCATAAAGCAGAAGGGTAGATTTACCACACTCTGTATGACGATGGGTTCCGATATAGGAGGGAAGACGCCGTTTGATGATGAGCTTCAGTATTACATAGATGTACTCAAAGCCATAGGAAAGAATTTTAACGGAAGATTTCCCAGCCAGGTCATCACAACCGCATTGAATTATGACCAGCTCTCCAGACTTCATGAAGAAACGGGACTTATGAGTTATACATCCGATATTGAAGTGCTGAATGAAGAAAAATTCAACTGGATATGCCCCGGTAAAGCAAAACATGTGGGCTACCGGGAATGGAAGAAACGTCTTATAGATGCTGTTGATATATTCGGAAAAGGATATGTAGGTACCGGTACGGTAGGCGGTGTTGAACTGGCGAAGCCCAATGGTTTCCCTACAGAAGAAGAAGCTCTGAAGAATATACTTGAGGAAGCAGAGACACTGATCAGTAAAGGCGTGGCTGTAGTCTATATCGTATGGGTGCCCAGACCGAATTCGGTATTCAGGGACCAGAAGAATGCATCGCTGGATTATTATGCACAGCTTACGCTGGGACTGGATAAGCTTAGCAGAAAATACGGTGTCACCGCTGAATTTGATGATTACAGAAGATGCGGAAATCATCCTAATTCGGATCTGCAGAGAATATAAAGAGGAGTGGTGTCATGTCTATATTGAATGAAGAATTAAAAAACCTGATAGAAAATAAAAACAGTATCAAAGTAGTATCCACACAGGATAAAGAAGGCGTGATCAATTCCGCGCCCAAGGGATCGCTTCAGATAAGCGCAGATGATGAACTTACTTATGTTGAGGTGCTTGAGTCATCAAAAAGCTACAGCAACGTAGTATACAGCATCTGGTTTGACAAAGAAGTATCCGTACTGGTTGTAGGTGAAAACAAAGAGGCATACCTTATCCACGGACACGTTAAAAAGATTCTGACCTGCGGAAGAGAGTATGAAGAATACTACAGGAAGTATCAGGAAGCCAGAGGTTTTGATATTGCAGCGGCAGTAAAACTGACTGTTGAAGATGTTCAGGATCTGAATCTGGCGAAAGGAATTGAAAAACAAAAAACAGAGCACCCGTTTTTCAGCCACTATGACAGTCTGGCGGTAAACGGATAGACAAAAAAAGGAGAACCATTATGAAAAAGAGTTTTTTAAAAACAATATTGGCGTCAGCTTTAACTTTATCACTTCTGGGTTCACTGACAGGATGCGGAACAACAGTAAGCGCAGCAGGTAATGAAGGAACTGCAGCAGAAAGCGGCATCACAGCAGATGTGATAAGGGTTGCAACCCAGCCCGGCGTATATGCAGCAAATATCCTTCTTGCCAAGAAGAACGGATACTTCACGGAAGAGCTTGAAAATCTGGGCTACAAGGATCTGAAGATCACTTGGGATTCATTTGAATCAGGTCCTCCCGAGAATGAGGCGTTTGCGGCAGGAGCAGAGGATATAGGGCTTATAGGTGATGTTCCTCTGCTGGTTGCCAAGGCTTCCGGACAGAAAACAGTAACCTTTGCAAAGCTTTCAGCCGGGGAGACTACAGTGGCGTTAACACTTCCTGCGGATTCGGATATTACGGATCCTTCCCAGTTAAAGGGAAAGAAAGTGGCGTATGTAAAAGGTTCATACGGACAGCACTTCCTTGGACTTGTTCTGGAAGGAGCAGGACTTACCTTTGATGATATCGAGCAGATAAATCTTCCCAATTCGGATATAGGTAATGCGGTATCGAGCAAGCAGGCTGATGCGGGGATCATCTGGGAACCCGGACTTACGGCCACTCTTTCAACCGGTACGGTAAAGATCCTGCTGGATGGTACAGGTATAAAGAGCAATAACGTTTTCTTCTTTGCAACGCAGGATTTTGCCGATAATAATCCGGATGCCCTCAAAGCATTTATCAAGGCAGTGGAAAGAGCAAATGAAGAGATCAAGGCAGATCCCGCGGCAGCAGCGCTGCAGCTTAAGGACGAGATCAATCTTCCTACGGAGACACTTACTGAGCTTCTTACCAAGTATGAGTTCAGTACCTATATCAGCGACAAAGATATAGAGGAACTGAAGGATGTGGAGAGCTTCAACAGGGAGCAGGGATTTGCAGCAAATGAAGTGGATGTTGATGCATTTGTTGACAGAAAGCATCTGGCAGCAGCAGGAGTAAACAGTAAGTGATCCGGAAAACACAAGCTTTACAGAGGTGATGATGCTATGAAAAAAGAAAAGAAAGGTCTGACATATTGGATCAAGTATCTGTTGTTACCTGTTATCGTCATCGCTATATGGGAGGCGGCTTCTCTATCGGGAAGCCTGCCCCCGTATATGCTGCCGGCTCCGCACGAGATCCTGGAGCTGCTGATAAAAACAGTAAAGAACGGAGTCCTGATAAAGAATATAGGTGTCAGTATAGGCAGGGTTTTTTCGGGCTTTTTCCTGGCAGCATTGGTGGCGATAGTTCTGGGCGTGCTTATCTCTTTATCTAAAAATGCAGAGACTATCACGGGGCTGCTGTTACAGATACTTAAACCTATCCCGCCCATAGCATGGATACCTATTGCGATCATATGGCTGGGGATAGGTGAGGCGTCAAAGATCTTTATCATCTTCATCGGCGCGGTATTTCCTATACTGACGAATGTGATAGATGGTATAAGGCAGATCGACAAAAGATATTTTGAGGTATCACAGGTGTTTGAGATACCAAAGAAGAGGCTGATAAAGGATGTTATAATACCGGCTTCCTTCCCGCAGGTTATGACCGGGCTTAAGATAGGTCTTGGAAATGCCTGGATCTGCGTGGTAGCCGCAGAGATGATAGCGGCCACATCAGGTATAGGTTATATGCTTATGGACGGAAGATCCCTTTCGATGCCGGGACAGGTTATCTTATCAATGCTGGTAGTAGGTATCGTCGGTAAACTTATGGATGATGTATTACAGAAGCTTCAGAAAAAGCTGTTGTATTGATGAAAGCAGGTGGATTATGGGAAACAAGATAGAAATAAGAGGAGTCAATAAAAACTTTATCCAGGACGGTAATGAGATCACTGAAGTGCTCAAGGATATTAATCTGGAGATCAAAGAGGGCGAATTCATATGCCTTCTGGGCCATAGCGGCTGCGGTAAAAGTACTCTTCTGCGGATAATAGCAGGTCTGGAAATGGATTATGAAGGTGAGGCATATATAGACGGTAAAGCTATCAGCGGACCGTCACTGGATAAAGGGCTTGTTTTTCAGGATCACAGACTGTTTCCCTGGTTTACCGTAGAGGAAAATATCGGATACGGATTAGCGGAAAATGTAGCAAATAAAAAAGAGCGTATAGATGAACTGATCCATCTGGTAGGACTGCAGGGTTTTGAAAAGAAGTATCCCAGACAGCTTTCCGGTGGTATGTCACAGAGAGTTGCTATTGCAAGAGCTTTGATAAACAGACCTTCGCTCCTGCTTCTGGATGAACCCTTTGGTGCGCTGGATGCATTAACCCGTATCACTATGCAGAATGAGATACGCAGGATATGGCAGACACAAAAAAATACGATGGTAATGGTGACACATGACATTGATGAGGCTATTGCATTAAGCAGCAGGATAGTTATCCTGGGACAAAGAGGAAGCGGTATTAAGAGGATAGAAAACGTGGATCTTTCGTATCCCAGAATAAGAACCGGCAGTGAGTTTTCGCATATCCGGAATATAGTATACAGGGAGTTCTTTGAGGAAAAGGAAGCGGAGCTTGAATACTATCTGTGAGCCGCGGTAAGAAGGGGAATAATACTGATGTTTAGAGAATTTATAGTGAGCGCGGTTTCGTTTCTGGCGTTTACGATGCATGCGATAACGGGATTTGGCGGTAATATACTGGTATTTCCGGTGCTGTCTTTTTTATACGGAACGGTGATCGCCAGGATAAGTCTGAATCTGATCGCATGGGTATCGTCTATCAGCGTGACTGCGGACTGCTATAAAGATATAGATTTTAAGGAGCTGAAGAACATTCTTATATGGATGGGTCTGGGACTGGTTGCGGGAACGGTAATGATACCGTATATCAGATCGGACGCTATACTGATGCTGCTGTACGGCGTCATAATAGTAGCAGTGGCACTCTTTAAGCTTTTTTCAAAGAAAGAGACAGCATTTCCGAAACCGGTGCTTATAATAATCCTTATCCTTGCGGGCATAGTGCAGGCGCTGTTTGTTTCGGGAGGAGCTTTTCTGGTCATATACTGTGCACAGACTTTAAAAGATAAGAAAAGATTCCGAGCCACATTCACTGTGGTATGGCTGAGCATATATACCGTGATGTTCTTCTGGCAGCTTTATAAAGGAGCATATTCAAAGGAAGTGCTGATCGTAACTCTTTTTGGTGCGATACCTGTTGTTATAGCATCCTGGCTGGGAAGCAGGATATCCGGTAAGATAGATCAGAAAGCATTTATGCTGCTGGTATATATATTCATCCTTTTTGTGGG
>CAMVRS010000184.1 GCA_947169935.1 uncultured Lachnospiraceae bacterium | reverse complement strand
GCGAGATAAAAATATGCGGCATGGATGGGGAATATTTATCAGTTACACCGGATGACATCGGATTGCCGGACTATAGGTGGAATGGAGTATCGATCAGACCGCAGATAAGTTCACATTTAATAAATATATAGCCGGGAGGAAAACATGAATCTGAGATTGATCAGGCTGACAAAAGAATACGAAACACAGTTGAAGGAAATGATCGAGGAATGAAAAATTGATACACACAAGACAGTATGCCGTGGATGTGATACAATACATCTGCGGCGTTTTGTTCTTTTATACTAAGTAGCAGGAGCCTAAAATGTGGAGAACTCTGATCTATTACAAGCCTGAGTATACTGATCTTGCAAAGAAATTGCAGGAAAACTATATTGCACATCAAAAAGATACAGATATTATTTCTGAAGAAGAACAGGACGATGTTGAATACGCCAGAGTAAATCAATATGACGAGGCTATATTTATAGAAGACGCTAATACGGTTATTATACACGATATCAAATCGTTTTATACGAACAGATGTCCTGTATCGGATGTGTATTATCAATAACTATTTAGTTTACAGAGTGAAAAGAAAATGCAAATAGATGGTATACATGAAGAGTACTCATATGACAGACTATACAGATTTGTTGTCTGCAGGAAGCCGGATTATTTCGAAGTATGGGTGCAGAAAAAAGTGATCGATGAATATTTGGATCCTGATGATACCACACCTGAAGAAATAATAGCGGATCAGCTAAGTAACCATATGCCGGTAGCATTGAAAGGTAATCATAGAATATGATCAAAGGGATTCATCACATTTCGATGAAATGTAATACAGAGGAAGAGATCAATAGAGTAAAAGAATTCTATATCTCAGTATTAGGTTTGAAGATCATCCGTGAATGGCATGATGGTATTATGATCGATACCGGTAACGGATATATTGAGATTTTTACAAATGCTGATGGAGAGCATCGTTTAGGAGCGATTCGTCATTTTGCGCTGCTTACCGATGATGTGGATTCGATAGCAGATAAGGTGAAGGCTGCCGGATATGAGGTGTTTGTGGAACCTGTTGACAAAGTGATAGATTCGGATCCGGAGTATCCTATCAGAATGGCTTTTTGCTTTGGGCCGCTTGGCGAACAGATCGAGTTTTTCTGCGAAAGGTAATCCACAATGAGTATAAGCACTAAAAGGAGACGCAAAATAATCGTCGGAGATAAGCCATATCATCACACCAAGATTCGTTAAAGAATTGATTGTATGGTCAACCGGGGATACAGAGGCGATTCCGATAGATGGTATTGGTAATCCGGTATAGATAGCAGTAATACAGTTGGCCATATAACGAGGGCAGCCCTTTCTGCATATATAGTGTTTGCTGATATTCTATTTTCAAATAGTGCTGGTTTTATTCTACCGCTTACATCAAAGGATAATTGGTTGAAAACATGTCTGTTTTGCTTTTCCTCATACTCAAGTTCCCGGTTAGGATCTGTCCCGTACATAGCTGAACAGATCCAGCCGCGTTACGCCCAGTTCTTTTAGACGCCCGGCGCTTCTCTGCTGCGCTTCTTCGGTGTTGAAATCAGGGATCAGGGGAACACGGACCACAACCCGTTCGGGACCGGCTTTTTCAAGAAGGAAACGCAGATTATCTTCCATCAGTGCCTGATCGCCGCCGGTATATGCGTGATAAATTTCCGGATCCATATCCTTACAGTCTACGATGAACTCGTCGATAGTTTTCTCTGCAAGTTCAACCAATTGCCGCGGTACGGCCAGGCTGGTTTCGGCGCACAGCCGCCATGCATCGCCGCAGATATCGCGGAAGGGCGCAAAAAAAGCGGCCTGCAGTAATGATTCTCCGCCGCCGAAGGTAATCCCTCCTCCGGTAGCCCTGTAATACAGATCATCACCGCGGACACGCTCATACAGATCATTTGCGCTGACCGGTTCATATTCATTTTGTTTAAGTATATCCCGGTTGATGCACCATTGGCAGTGAAGGGGACATGATGCGCCTGCTACAAGGGTAGTCACGCCTCTTCCGTCGATACCCATGCGGTGACGGGAGATATTCAGCAGAGGAAACAGCACTTCCTGTTTATCCGGCATAGGCTTAATGTCCGGAACAGGGCGTAAAATCACCCTCTGTTTCAGCTTCATCATCGGTGAACAGTTCTACAAAGCCCATATCTCCGGATTCAGCATTGCTGCTCCATGTAGCCGGATCGGAATCGACGATATGGTAGACATGTCCGGCCAGCAGGGTGATATCGGGGAAGATATCCCAGTTCGCGCATTCGACATCGTCTTCATCGCGTGCCGTTGCATCCCAGGTTCCAAGCAGATCCTGTCCGCCGTCTGTGATATCATAAATACGTATAACGCCGGGAACAGCGCCCAGTCCGCCGTTCCAATGGTGAGTAGTCAATGCGCAGAGCTTCACGTCTTTTGCAGGGGTATATACGGGACAATGCCTTGCGCCGCTTATGACGGCGTTCTTATTGACAGTGCCTGCAAATGAAGTAAGTCCGGTAAATGCGGTTTCGGAGGTCTTTATAGCGTCTCCGGAAGCGGGATCGATATTGCAGTCATCCCACACTTCAGCGGCACCGGCCAGGTCCGGAGGATACTCCGCTACATCACCTGACAGTTCTTCTATGATGCCGGGGTCTGCGATCTCTCCCTCCAGAACAGTTTCTACGTCCGGACCATCCCCGTATGTCGGACGGTCAGGCTCTGTAGCACCGCCAAGCTGCCCGGGGGCGTTACAGCCTGTTGCGCCTAAACTGATACCTGTGCACAGAGCTGTTATGGCAACCTGTTTGCCGATCCGCCGTCTGGCTTCCAATTCTCTTTCCAGATAACGCAGTTCGCTTTCACAGCGAGGGCAGGTACCGGAACAATCCCCCTGGTATGTGCATTCTCTTGTGACATAAGGGATATCATTCTCATCAGCGATCTTCTGTCGGATCTCCTTTAAGATCTTGCATTTGGCTTTTCCCAGCATATTTATCTCCTTTCGGCGGATAGCGTGTCCCATTTGGGAGCAACAGGATTATTTATCAAAGATACGTTTTAACGGATCTGTTTTTATTGACGGAAGTGAAATAATTAAGTCATAAAGATTATACCCTATTTGCGGATAGTGTTAAAGTATTGATTTTGCTGAAAAAGCACCTTATTATTATGGAGAGGTAAAGAAGGGAGAAACAAAAATGCGTTATTATATAGCTGACCTGCATTTCTTCCACGAAAGATTAAACCGGCAGATGGACGATCGTGGTTTTGAAAGCGGCGAAGCAATGAATGAATATATGATACAACAGTGGAACAGCCGTGTAAGAAACAACGATGATGTGGTGATACTCGGTGATCTCTGTTTATCAAAGAAGCCGTCGGAAGTCAATGAACTGCTGTCAGGGCTTAACGGAAAGAAGTATCTTATCATCGGGAATCATGATAAGTATGTGGAGAGCAGGCAGTTTGACCGCAGCCTGTTTGTGTGGATCGAGCACTACATGGAGCTTAAAGATAACAAGAGAAAGGTGATCCTGTCGCATTATCCGATCATGTGTTATAACGGTCAGTACCGTCTGGATGCAGAAGGAAATCCCATAACCTATATGCTGTATGGCCATGTGCATGATACCTTTGATGAGTATCTCATAAATGACTATATGAGGAATATAGGTCAGTACAAAAGGCAGGTACGTGGATCCGAAGAGCTTGTAACAATACCCTGCCGGATGATCAACTGTTTCTGCATGTTCTCTGATTATGTTCCGCTTACTCTTGATGAGTGGATCGAAGTTGACAGGAAGCGCAGGGAAGAATATTTTAGGAACCATCCTGTTAATGCGATTGATGATACTATAGATGATCAATGACAAGAGAGGTGTCAAAATGGGAAAAGATAATATGACTATGCCGCCGTGGGCAGAAGAAATGCAGGAAGGGGATTTTATATCCACTGCTCCGACTTATGAGGTGGGGAAATATTTTCCGCTCTTTGGAAGGGACGTTTTTAAGGATGCATCCGGTACAGAGCTTAAGTACTATTATTATGAGCCTGATATGGATACGGAGGATAAGCAACCGCTTTTAGTTTTTGTCCATGGGACCGGCAATTCGCTGGTAGGCGATATCTGCATAAACTATGCAGGTGCAGAGTTTTATGCAACGGAGAAATACCAGAAAAGCATGGGCGGAGCATATATACTGGTGCCTGTAGCTAATGAGAGTACCGGAGAGGATGGTAAGACTGTGGGAAGCTGGGATACAGATTATCTTGCGCCGGTTCATGCTCTTATCATGGAATTTATATCGCAGAGAAAGGAGCATATAGGCCCTGTATTCTTATTTGGGAATTCCTCCGGAGCAACCTTTGTTATGCGCCTGATGGATAATTATATGGATGATCTTGATGTTGTTATCCCTGTAGGAAGCAGTGCTCTTCCGGATGACTGTATTCTGGATGAGTATGACAGAAAGGGAAAAACTTTATTCTTTGCGATAGGCAAAAGAGATGAGTTTCATAGCTTTAAGGATGAAGTCGCACCAAGACTGCCTAAGCTGGAAAAAATGAAAAACTGTTTTATCTTCACACCGGAATGGGTCAGGAACGGAGATAAAGGTGTGGCGTCCATCAATGTCGGATTTGAAATGGGGCAGCACTGCCTTGTGAACGGTGTTCATATTAATCTGATGTTTGATGACGGTACGCCGATGGATGAGCGTTTACCCAATGGCATGACGGGATGGATAGCGCAGATAACAGAGAAATATAAGAATACGGATTCTTGTAAATGAAGATAGTTTGAATTAAAATGAAGGAGGCAGAGCGTATGAAATTCAGAAGAGGTCCGGTAGCACTGGTAGTGCTGGCTTTAGCGGCAGAGATGGCGTATATATTTATAAAAGGCAGCAAAGAAGCCGCAACTGCCAAAGAAAAAAGTGATAAGAAAAAGAGTAACGACAATACGGAGGGAAGATAATGCTTATTATAACTGATGTGGAAACTTTATACAGGATACCCGACAACGAGCTTAAGAAGCTGACTGCGAAGGACAGGGTGATCATATTTTCCAGGACCGGGGCACAGATGCCCATGTCAAAGTTCCAGGCGCTGGCAGCTATAAAGGCAAAGATGGAGATCATCGAGGCGCCGGCAGAAACCAATGCCATGAGTGAAGTGGACAGGCTGGTCTATACGGGATATCTTTATGGTTCTTATGCAGCAATGGCTAAGGCACAGGAGCCTGTAAAAATATATTCATCCCTGTTTGACAGGATAGCCAGGGCAGGCGCTAAGGCACCCGGCATTTTAAAGTCCATGGGCAAGATACAGATATGCGGCGCAGAAGAAAAGAAGGGCAGCAAAAAAGCGCCGGTTTCAAAGAAGAGTGATGCACCCAAACAGGCACCGGTGAAAAAGGAAGCAAAACCGGCTAAACCGGCAGTAGAGAAAAAAACTGCCGTAGAGAAGAAGCCGGCAGCAGAGAAAAAGGCAGCTGCTCCGGTCAAAAAGACCGAAAAGAAAGCCAGCCCGCTGATCGAAAAGATGTGTTCTATGGGGCTTACGGATATGAAAGCCAAGCTGATCAAAAATGAGGAGCATTTGATCAGGGCGCTTAAGGATGCCACTGATGCGGAGATAGGCTATAAATTCCAGCTTAAGATGTACTTCGGAGAAGCCGATTCCGTAAAGATCTGGGATAAGACATCCAGGGCTTTCGAACAGCTTAAGAAGCTGATCTGATGAACTCTGTTGGGAAGGAGGATGAAACATGCTTGCAGTCGGAACAAAAGCGCCGGATTTTACATTGCCGGATCAGAATGGAGAAATGCATAAGCTTTCGGATTACAGAGGGAAGAAAGTGATCCTGTATTTTTATCCCAAGGATAATACTTCCGGATGCACGAAGCAGGCCTGCGGGTTTGGAGAAAGATATCCCCAGATCAGGGAGAAAGGGGCTGTGGTGCTGGGAGTGAGCAAGGATTCCGTGGCTTCCCATAAGAAGTTTGAGGAAAAGTACGGCCTGCCGTTTACACTTCTTTCCGACACGGAGCTTGGGGTCATACAGGCATATGATGTCTGGAAGGAAAAGAATAATTACGGAAAGGTCAGTATGGGAGTTGTCAGGACCACATATCTGATCGATGAAGAGGGTATCATCATTAAAGCAATGGATAAGGTCAAGGCGGCTGATAACCCTCAGGATATGCTGGAAGCTTTAGAAGCGCAAACGATATAAGAAGGAGGATCCACGATGGCCTTACCGGATAAACTTCATAAGAGATCGGAACTTGATTATGTATTGTACGATGAAGCGGACAACCGGATAACGCATAATGGGTACGATCATTGGTACAATGGGAAGAAGTACAAGCTTATCTGGGAGCATAAGTACGATCCAAGAGAAGTGCCCAATGTTTATCTTAACCCGGATGATCCGGTTGAATATATCAGGATCACGGATGAGGATCTGGTAAAGGCGATCGCAGACCATTTCTGGAATGAGGTTAGCCGGCCCCTGCAGGTAGATGGACCATTCTTCTTTTATCAGAGCGGAAATACCGGAATAGATAAAAACAGCATGGGAATGATGGCGTTAGGTATGGCTATGGCAAATACTATGAACAGGCAGCAGGAAGGATCCGGCGTGGATAATTGGATATGCCCCGGCTGTAATACAAATAACAGCGGAAAATTCTGCATGGAGTGCGGGTTAAAAAGACCATAATTGTTGATCGGATAAAGGTATATACAAAGCCGGGCAGTATTGCCCGGTTTTTCTTTTTGGAGTCCAATATATTACCCTCATTATGTTGACGGGTTGAGTTATATTATCGATAACAAAGGAAACAAAAACGGCAATAATGAGGAGGAAAACACTATGATCACAGAGGATACAATCGATCTGAGCACATTAAACCTGGATGATTTTGATGACGATAACTGATCGGCAGAAGGATGATGGACGATAAACGGAGGTATTTAAAATGATAGGGTGCGTAAAGCTTTTTAACGGAAATATCAACCGTGGTGATTATACAGAGATCACCTACTTCGATGAAACCGATCAGATGGTGGATCCTGAGGAAGCTTCCAGGATCAGGATCCGTGAGATCCTTTCAGACGGCGCCGTTATAAAGGAGAGCTGGTGCGTCTGCGATATGGCAGCAAGAAAAACAGCCTGATACAGGGCGCAACGGGAAACGGAGGAATAAGGGTATGCAAAGATGGATATTCTGGCTTTGGAAGAGTCTTAAGAAGAGCAGAAGACACTGCAGGGGATTTTGTCCTGCTTGTGTTTATTATGAGCGCTGCTGCAGGGATGGTGAGCGAATGAAAGTAAAGGTCAGATCCGGGCATAGATAAAAAGCATAAAATATGATACAGTAGAGCTATGATGAAGAAAAGACTTATATACTTTATTGCATCAATAGCGCTTCTGATCATTGAGATACTGATCGGACTGTATGCGCATGGGTGGATCCGCAATTATCTTGGAGATGTGCTGGTAGTCATCCTGTTATACACTCTCTTTAGAACGGTGTCTCCGGAATGGCCCGGAAAATGGTATATTCTTCCTACAGTAATCCTGGTGTTTTCGTTTGGGGTGGAGTTTCTGCAACTCTGGGGCTTCTGTGACCGCTTCGGCATAACAAACAGACTGCTGCGTATAATCATCGGGACCGGGTTTTCGCTTATTGATCTGCTGTGTTACGCAGTTGGAATACTGCCGTGCTATGTTACGGAATATATAACAAAGGAAATCCGGAAGAATAAAAAATGGGAGGCTGTTCATAGCGAAGAATTCAAGCGCTTTTACAGAGCGGTTGGAAATAGTTATGAATATGCTTATACCGAGTTTTATCCGGAATCATTCGATAAAATATACGAGTGGGAACGGGACGAACTGGAAGATTTTATCTGGAACAGATATCTGCGTGGTACGATCAAGTTCGCCCGTATATTACC
>CAMVRS010000183.1 GCA_947169935.1 uncultured Lachnospiraceae bacterium | reverse complement strand
CCCAGATACCGTTCATCATATGTACTGCAACTGCACCGACGGGATCATCGATATGAGCTTTGTTATCAAGGAACCATACACCGAATACTACCAGCAGACCTGCTACAGCACCTATTATGATAGCACCGAAGGCGTCACATACATCGCAGGGAGCCGTTATTGCAACCAGACCTGCAAGTGATGCGTTAAGACACATACTGACATCGGGCTTGCCGTATTTGATCCAGGTAAAGATCATACATACTACAGTAGCGATAGCGGGTGCTATGGTGGTGGTTACGAAGATGCTTCCCAGCTCCTCTAATGAAACTGCAGCTGCACCGTTGAAACCGTACCAGCCAAGCCAGAGAATGAATACGCCAAGTGCGCCGATAGGAAGGTTATGTCCGGGGAAAGCATTTACCTTAGTGATCTTTCCATCCTTATCTTTGATGAACTTACCGATACGGGGACCAACCATCTTTGCACCGATCAGAGCGCAGATACCGCCGACCATGTGAATGCAGTTGGAACCTGCGAAATCGTGGAATCCCATCTGTGCAAGCCAGCCGCCGCCCCAGGTCCAGTGTGCTTCAATGGGATAGATCAGAGCGGATATGATAGCTGAATATACGCAGTAGCTTAAGAACTTTGTACGCTCTGCCATTGCACCGGATACGATGGTTGCTGTGGTTGCACAGAACACCAGGTTGAATACGAAGTTGGACCAGTCAAAGCTTTCGTATGCCGTGAAGACATCGAAGCCGGGTTTTCCGATAAAACCGAAAAGATCCTCACCAAGGAACAGACCGAAACCGATCAGAATAAATGTTACTGTACCGATACAGAAGTCCATCAGGTTCTTCATCAGGATGTTACCTGAATTCTTTGCTCTTGCAAAACCGGTTTCCACCATTGCAAATCCTGCCTGCATCCAGAACACCAATGCTGCTCCTGCCAGAAACCATATACCAAATACCAAACTGTTAACCTCTTCACTCATAGTATCTTTCCTCCTCTTTCTAAGATTCTTCGCTTCGCTCAGAATGACTAAGTCTCCTGTGACCCACCTTGTGGAAACGATACAGTTTCGTTAGTGTCATCCTGAGGGCTTCAGCCCGAAGGATCTTTTTTAATAGTCTGTATGTGAAGGATTAGTTGCGATGCATGATCATGTTTTAGCTTTCATCGTTCCTTTTCCTTCGAGCGCAAACGGCGCAGAGGAAAAATCCATCTGCGCCGTCGCACCCACTACACACACAAAGAGAAAGGAGCCACTGCTTTCGCAATAGCTCCTTCGCTTTACATTTGCCACTATACACCTATGTTCTTTTCATGTCAATACATTTTTTTTAAAAATTTTTACTGTCCAATAAATCACTCTTATATTATCGATATCCTGGGTGCCGCTTCTTCCAGTACATCCAGAAGAATGCGTACTGTATCAAGGGATGTGAACATCGTAACGCCGTTCTGCACTGCGCAGCGGCGGATAGCAACGCCGTCCTCGTAATGGATACCCGAAAGTATCGCACGCGTATTTATGACATAGCTTACATAGCCTGCACGTATGGATTCCAGGATCTCCTGGCTGCCGTCGGAAAGCTTGCCGCGTATACGTGTGCGTATGCCATGCTCCTTAAGGAACACGCCTGTACCCACAGTAGCCTCGATATTGAAGCCCATGTCGTAGAAACGCTTAACCAGCGGTAAAGCCTCTTCCTTGTCCTCATCGGCCAGTGTAAAGATCACGGTACCATAATCCTTCATCTTGATCCCGGAGGCCTGCAGAGCCTTGTAAAGGGCCCTGTTGAGGCTCGTATCATAGCCTATCGCTTCGCCCGTGGATTTCATCTCAGGTGAAAGATACGAATCCATGCCGGAAAGTTTCGCAAAGGAGAACGCAGGAGTCTTTACATACCAGCGTTCTTTTTCCCTTAGCATAGGATCTGCGTAGCCCTGCTCTTTTAAGCTGTGTCCCAGCATGACCCTTGTGGCTATATGCACCAGATTAATGCCTGTAGACTTCGACAGGAACGGCACGCTTCTTGACGCCCTGGGATTAACCTCGATGACATAAACGCTGTCATCCTTATCCACGATAAACTGGATGTTAAACAATCCTCTTATGCCTATGGCAAGCCCCAGCTTTGTAGTATATTCAAGTATGGTCTGCTTTACTTTATCCGATATCGTGAAAGGCGGATATACGCTGGTGCTGTCGCCGGAGTGCACGCCTGTACGCTCGACCAGTTCCATTATACCCGGCAGGAATACACGCTCTCCGTCGCATATAGCATCCACCTCAACCTCTTTACCCACGATATATTTATCTATGAGCACAGGCTTGTCGCGATCCACTTCCACGGCATTCTTAAGATAGTGGCGCAGCATCTTTTCATTCGCAACTATCTCCATCGCACGTCCGCCCAGCACAAATGAAGGACGGACAAGCACGGGATAACCTATACGCGCAGCAGCTTCCACGCCGCTCTCAATATCCGTTACGGCCTCACCCTTGGGATTGGGTATGCCTATCTCATGTATCACCGCATCAAAGGCGTCACGGTCTTCAGCCTTATCTATTGCAGCCCTGTCGGTACCGATTATCTTCACACCTCTCTTGCTTAAGGGATCCGCCAGATTAACTGCAGTCTGGCCGCCCAGCGTAGCTATAACGCCTTCGGGCTTTTCAAGATTCACTATGTTCATCACATCTTCGCAGGTAAGCGGCTCAAAATACAGCTTATCCGCGGTGGTGTAATCTGTTGATACGGTCTCCGGATTGTTATTGATGACTATGGCTTCATAGCCCATCTCGCGTATCGCATTCACCGCATGCACGGTGGAGTAATCAAACTCAACGCCCTGGCCTATACGTATAGGGCCGGAACCTAATACGATAACTTTCTTTTTATCCGTCACCACCGATTCGTTCTGATCCGAATAGGTCGAATAGAAATACGGAATGTAACTGTCAAACTCGCTTGCACAGCTGTCGATCATCTTATAGGACGGCGCTATGCCTTCCTTTATGCGCAGCTCATATACTTCATCTTCGCTGCAGCCCCAGAGCTTGGAGATCGTAGAATCGGACAGCCCCCATTTCTTTGCGTCCTTAAGATATTCCGTCTCCTTCGGATGCTCCGCAGTTTCTTTCTCTATGGCAACTATATGCGCTATCTTCTCAAGATAGAACATGTCAATGCCCGTCTGGTCACAGATTGCAGCCTTATCGATACCCCTGGCTAAAAGCGCGCCGATATAGTAAACTCTGTCGTCACGCCCTTCCTTGATGTACTCAAGCATCTCCCGGGTATCCTTATCCTGATGGCAGAGGGATAATATGCCGTTGCCCTCTTCCAGGGATCTTAAGCCTTTTAAGAAGCTCTCTTCAAAGGTACGTCCAACGCTCATGACTTCGCCGGTAGCTTTCATCTGCGTGGAGAGCGCATTGTCCGCTGCCGGGAATTTATCGAAGGGGAAACGGGGTATCTTGCATACCACATAATCAAGCGCAGGCTCAAAACATGCGGGAGTATTTGCAAGCTGTATCTCGTCAAGACGCATGCCTACGGCTATCTTTGCAGATACTCTTGCTATGGGATAACCGCTTGCTTTGGAAGCCAGTGCAGAGGAACGTGATACTCTGGGATTGACCTCTATCACATAATACTTAAAGCTGTGGGGATCCAGCGCGAACTGCACGTTACAGCCACCCTCCACTTTAAGTGCACGTATGATGCGCAGCGCAGAATCCCTGAGCATATGATATTCTTTGTTGGTCAGGGTCTGGCTGGGTGCCGTAACTATCGAGTCACCTGTATGTATTCCCACGGGATCCAGATTTTCCATGTTACATACGGTGATGGCCGTATCATTTGAATCCCTTATTACTTCATACTCTATCTCTTTATATCCTTTGATACTCTTTTCTATAAGCACCTGGTGAACAGGCGAAAGCGCCAGCGCGTTCTTCATCATCTCACGAAGTGTAGGCTCATCATCGGCAAATCCGCCGCCTGTACCGCCCAGCGTAAACGCAGGACGCAGTATAACGGGATAACCTATCTTCTCCGCTGCTGCCACTGCTTCATCGGCGCTGTAGGTTATCTCCGAAGGCACAACAGGCTCACCTATACGCTCGCACAGCTCTTTAAATAATTCTCTATCCTCGGCACATTCGATACTCTTTGCATCGGTGCCTAACAGCTCTATCTCACACTCTGCAAGCACGCCTTTTTTATACAGCTGCATTGCCAAATTGAGCCCTGTCTGTCCGCCTATGCCGGGCACTATCGCATCGGGTCTTTCGTAGCGGCATATACGCGCCAGATATTCAAGTGTAAGGGGCTCCATATAAACCTTATCCGCTACGGTATAATCGGTCATTATGGTTGCGGGATTTGAATTGGCCAGCACCACTTCATAACCTTCTTCCTTAAGCGCAAGGCAGGCCTGGGTTCCCGCATAATCAAACTCCGCTGCCTGTCCTATAACGATGGGGCCGGAGCCTATAACAAGTATCTTTTTAATATCCGTTCTCTTAGGCATCTTACTTTCCCCCCTGCATATTCTTTATGAAACGCTCAAACAGATAGTCCGAATCCTGGGGTCCGGGTGCGCTCTCGGGATGGTACTGAACGGAGAACACGCCGTCCTCCTTGCATTCAACGCCTTCTACCGTATCATCCAGAAGATTTATATGACTGAGCTTAAGTCCTGTTCCTTCCAGGCTGTCTTTATTAACCGCATAGCTGTGGTTCTGTGAAGTGATCTCTATCTTGCCTGTATTAACATCCTTAACGGGATGGTTGCCGCCGCGGTGTCCGAATTTAAGCTTGTAGGTCTTTGCGCCGTAAGCAAGGCTTATCATCTGGTGTCCCAGACATATGCCGAAGATAGGCAGGCGGCCTCTCAGTTTCTTTACCAGCTCGATGACCGGGGTAACATCCTCAGGATCGCCGGGGCCGTTCGATAAGAATAAGCCGTCGGGCTTTAACGCCTCTACTTCTTCTGCAGTCACGTTATAAGGCACTACGGTTACGTTGCAGCCGTGACGGTTTAAGCTGCGGATTATATTAAGCTTGATGCCGCAGTCCACCGCCACCACATTCCACTTGGGATCTGCGGTTCTGGAGTACCAGCGTTTTTTGCAGCTTACGCGGCTTACCGCATCGTGGGGCACAGGCGTTTCTTTGATGATATTCAGCGCCTCTTCCACGCTCATATCCTTATCGCATATGATGCAGCGCCTGCTTCCTATATCCCTTATGGATCTGGTCAGCTGCCTTGTATCAACGCGGCTTATGCCGGGGATATGATTCTCTTCCAGCACTTCCGAAAGAGTCTTCGTATAACGAAAATTGGAGGGCTCATCGTTATAATCATGAACGATCATCCCTCCAATCTGCGGATTCCTGCATTCGTAATCCTCGTCTGCCATACCGTAATTACCTATCAGCGGATATGTCATCACCACGGCCTGATCCGTATAGGACAGATCCGATACTATCTCCTGATAGCCCGCCATTGATGTGTTAAAAACGAGCTCACACACCCTGTTTACATCGGCACCGAAGCCTGTGCCTTCATAAACCTGACCGTCTTCGGTGATCACTTTTCTGTTTTTCTGTATCATGAGTTGCTCCTCTCTAAAGCCTTTGCCACCAGCATCTTAAATAAAGGATGCGGTTTATTGGGCCTGGATTTTAATTCCGGATGGAACTGGACACCTACATAAAAAGGATGCTCCGAAAGTTCCACCGCCTCCACCAGATGCTCATCCGGGGACATACCGCTTAACTTAAGTCCAGCATCTGTAAGAGGCTTTCTGTAATCATTATTGAATTCGTATCTGTGCCTGTGGCGCTCGGAGATGTTTGTGCTTTCGTAGCATTCCTCCATCATGCTGCCCCCCGTTATAACACAGGGATATGCGCCAAGCCGCAGGGTTCCGCCTTTTTCTATCTCATCATTCTGTCCGGGCATAAAGTCTATCACTTTATTTGCACATTCCTTATTGAACTCGCCTGAATTAGCGTCTGCAAATCCGGCTGCATTACGCGCGTATTCGATAACAGCTATCTGCATGCCCAGGCAGATCCCCAGGTAGGGCAGCTTATTCTCCCTGGCATATTTTGCCGTGAGTATCATGCCCTCTATGCCGCGCTCACCGAAGCCGCCGGGGACTATCACGCCCTGCAGATCCTTTAGCTCATCCGCAATATTATCCTCGTTTAACTGCTCCGTGTCAATCCAGCTTATATCAACAAATGAATCATTTGCGTATCCCGCATGATGAAGAGCCTCAGCCACGGAAAGATATGCGTCATGAAGCTGCACGTATTTTCCCGCTATGCCGATACGTACGCGCTTGCTGCGCTTCTTTATACGGTCTACCATTGCCCTCCATTCGCTTAAGTCCGGCTCTTTGGTCTCAAGCTTAAGCTCCCTGCAGACTATGCCGGAAAAGCCTTCATCCTCAAGCATAAGAGGCGCTTCATAAAGGCAGGGCAGGGTAATATTTTCTATAACGCAGTCTTCCTTAACGTTACAGAACATTGCTATCTTCTTAAATATAGAACCCTCAAGGTGCTCATCGCAGCGAAGCACTATCACATCGGGATGTATTCCCATACCCTGCAGTTCTTTTACGGAATGCTGGGTGGGCTTTGATTTGTGCTCCTCAGATCCATGCAGATAAGGCACCAGAGTCACATGGATGAACAGGCAGTTGTCAGGTCCCTGCTCAAGGCTTATCTGTCTAGCTGCCTCTATAAAGGGCTGGGATTCGATATCACCAATGGTACCGCCTATCTCGGTTATCACCACATCCGCATTTGTCTTCTTCTCCAGCTGATATACGAATTCCTTTATCTCATTTGTTATATGAGGGATGACCTGTACAGTGCTTCCCAGATACTCTCCTCTTCTTTCCTTATTCAGCACATTCCAGTATACACGCCCGGAGGTGAGATTTGAATACTTGTTGAGGTCCTCATCTATGAATCTTTCGTAATGTCCCAGGTCCAGATCGGTCTCTGCGCCGTCTTCCGTCACATACACTTCCCCGTGCTGATAGGGGCTCATTGTGCCGGGATCTACATTTATATAGGGATCCAGCTTCTGCGCCGCCACCTTAAGGCCGCGAGCCTTTAAAAGCCTTCCCAGACTGGCTGCGGTTATCCCTTTGCCCAGTCCCGATACCACACCGCCGGTTACGAATACGAATTTTGACATACTCTCCTCCGAAAAAAAGCCATAAAAAAAGACACCACGAGCATCTGCTCATGGCGCCTTTGCCTCAACGACAGATAGTATACTACATTAACCGATTTTGTCAAGGTCAATCATGGGGACGGTTCTGCGGTTGATTTTGCCCCAGAATTGACCTTTAACAGCTAAAAAAGCCCGTGTTTCCGGGACGATCACAGAACCGTCCCCATGATTGCTTCCACATCAGAAGCATTAAGTTTAACGTAAGCCCTGGTGGAGAGGCTGCTGGTGCGGACCGCCTCCGCTGCCATCTCAGAAAAATGCGTATCATCTATGCCCACTTCCGAAAGCTTAGATGGCATACCCAGTTCTTTGAAAAATCTTTCCGTCAGGAAGATGCCGGCGTTTGCCGCGGCACGGTCATCTTCATCGGTAACACCCCATACATTACGGGCGTACATGGCAAAGCGCTTTACCGTAACATCAGAAAGCACATATTTCATCCAGGCAGGTGTCAGTATGGCAAGCCCCACTCCGTGGGTCAGATCATAAAAAGCCGAAAGCTCATGTTCTATGGGATGTACGCTCCACCCTCCGCCTTTTCCGAAGGTGAACAGATGATTGAGAGCTATCGATCCGGTCCACATCAGATTCGATCTGGCCTCATAATTATCCGGCTCGGACATAGCTTGTGGGCCGTATTTAATGCAGGTCTTAAGAGCCGCCTCGCTCAGCCTGTCGGTTATAAACGCCCCGTCATTAGGCTGGAAATACTGCTCCAGTATATGTGAAA
>CAMVRS010000182.1 GCA_947169935.1 uncultured Lachnospiraceae bacterium | reverse complement strand
GGTACAGGCAGCCGATAACGAAAATGATTATCCGGCTGTTCTTGCGCTGGCTCTGGACTTTTTTGATGAGAACGCCTGTGGAGGGGACGTCGGTACTCTTGGCGTGAGCTGGAGAGGGAACTGCCATACCTATGACAGTGAGGCGATGCTTGATAAAGCCGATAATTTTCCTGAACAGTACAGAAGCGTTGTAGATCCGGACGGGGACGGAAAGGTTGATGTTTCGGGCGGATATCATGACGCCGGGGATCACGTCAAGTTTAATCTGACCATGGGCTTTGCGGGAAGCAGCCTGGCTCTTTCAGAGTATCTGAATCCCGGAGTATACGAAAAAGCAGGTGCCAAAGCCCATCTTCTGAAGATCGTTAAAAGAAACGCCGATTACCTTATGAAGACTACTTTTCTTGATGGTAATGGCGATGTAGCAGCTGTATGCCATGTGGTAGGCAACGGGAATACGGATCACAGCATCTGGAGTTCGCCGGAAAGCCAGACATATGAACGCACCACCTACTGGCTGAATGCGGAAAGGAACAATACCGCTGTATGCTGCGAAATGGCTGCGGCCATTGCATCTGCGGGATGGCTATATAAAGATACCGATGCGGAATATACGGCAAAATGTGTTAAGTATGCAAAGGCGCTGCTTAAGTTCGGTAAAGAACATCAGGGTAATGACCTTGGTGGACTGAGTACATTTTATAACACAGACGGATATTATGGCAGTGAGACCATGTACGGCCTGGATGAGACGGCTATGGCCGAAGCCTGGCTGTGGGTACTGGGTGAGGGCGAAAAACCCGGGTATACACCTGACAGCGGATGCTATATTTATCAGGGAGTATATTACGGGGATTATGATTTTTACAGCTGGAACAAAGTCTGGCAGGGATTTGCGGCGCTTATGTACAAGGCTACCTCTGATCAGGCATATGCGAACGCATTAAAGGATGCATATGATAATAAACAGGGTCTTTCAGCAAGCTATTACAATGACTTTGGCATTGAATGGGGAGTGTCGCGTTATAACTGTGCCATGCAGATGACAGCTCTGGCACTGGCGAATAAAGACGCCTCATCGGATTACGCAAAAGCTGCAAAATACCAGATGGATTACATACTGGGGGCAAATACATACAACTACAGTTTTGTCATAGGTTATGGAACAAACCCGAAATATATACATCACCGTGCAGCCAATCCTGATCAGGCTGAAGCGAAATATGTGTTAAAGGGAGCTCTGCTGGGCGGACCGGATAAAAACGGTTATAAGGATGATGTTCATAGTTATCAGTATACGGAATCCGCTCTGGATTATAGCGGCTGTCTGGCGCTGGCTTGTGCAGGTCTGGCTGAGCTTTACGGCGGCAGCGGGAGCTCCTCTTCGGGTAATGAGACGCCCGAAAAGAAAGAGCTTACGACTGTGGCTATCCGCTGTGATGCAACAGAAAAGAATGATGACGGCACCTATATAGCGACATATACCTATACGGGCGAACCGGTCATTCCGAAGGAAATCTGGGTATATGAACGCTACAGCTCATCCACCAGCTATAAATTCATGGAGGCTTCGGATTATTATAAAGTGATCACCGATAATATCGAACCCGGTAACGGCAAGATCACTGTTTATCCTACTGAGTACGGAAGATATACATTTGAGCCCGTAACTCTGGAATTCCCTATTGGAAAGGCAAAGATGTATGCCGATAAGGTAAAGGAAACAGAAGCCGTTTACGGAACACAGAATTCCGTGAGCATAGACAGCCTGGTGGAAAAGGGCGGAACCCCGGGAGAAATGAAGGTCACGGACAATAATGGGATATTTGACGGCACCCCCGTGATGGAAGGCAGCATAGTCAGCTTTAAGATAAAGGATGATGAAGCACTGACAGGGAAAACGGCATCAATACGTATCCCTGTTTCCGAGTCGGATCATTATAAGCCTTATGATATCCTTATACAGATCAAGGTGACAAAGGCTCCGACTGTCTGGGCAGACAGCGTAAGCATAAGCCATACGGAATTAAGCTTAAGCATCAATGAGAGTTTTAAGCTTGAAGCGCATATACTTCCGGAAAATGTGACTCATCCGGAGATAAAATGGTCCAGCGGAAACTCGCTTATAGCATCGGTAAATGATGAAGGACTTGTCACCGGGCTTAAGGAAGGAACGGCAAAGATATATGCAGCCTCCCTTTATGAATCGAGTAAATGGGCGGAATGCCTTGTTACAGTTTATGATCCCTCAAAAGAAGAACCTCCGACGCCGACACCTGAAGAACCGACACCTTCGGATCCTCTTTCGGGTGGAAGCAGTGCAAAAGATCCGCAGCCGGTACTGTCAGATGAAAAAGAGCAGAGCATAACGCTGGTAAAAGGGCAGAAATTCCTCCTTTCTGATAAGGACTGGAAGAGCAGCAATAAAAAGGTGGTTTCGGTGAGCGGCAAAACCGTCGCTGCTAAAAAGTCCGGGAATGCGGTCCTTACCTTTGGGACAGGTGAAGAAGCGTATAAGATAAACATAACAGTCGTAGCTCCGCAGATAGCAAAGAATGAAAAGAAACAAAAACTGTCAGTGGGGCAAAGTGTACAGCTTAAGTTATCCGGCGTTACGGCGGCGGACGGAAGCATCATATTCACCGGTAATGAGCCCATGGATATATTGTTCTACAGTTCGGTTCCGGATGTGGCACTTGTAGACGACAGCGGAAACATAAAGGCTATGAGCAAGGGCAGTGCAACGATAACAGCATATATCAACAGTGTGGCATTCAAGTGGACGGTAAAGGTAAGCGAGGATACCGCGCCTGAAGAGCGTACACTGCATATCAATGTCGGTAAGAGTAAAGCTGTAAAGATAAAAGGCATAAAGAATACCGAATGGACGGTTTCGGGAGACAATATCGTACAGATAAAGAAAGCAAAGATCACCGCTAAGGAAGTGGGAGAAACTACCCTGACCTGTGAGGATCATATCCTGCATGTATTTGTTGAAGATCCTTCCATAAGCGGCAGCAGCAAACCTTATAAACAGCAGCTTACCCTTGATACAGGGGCGGAGCATCCGATAGAGCTTGCCCGTATTTATCAGGATGTTCAGTTTAAGAGCAGCAAGCCTGTCGTTGCGTTTGTGGATGAGGATGGCGTTATCCACGCCCGCAGCAAAGGCAAGACGAATATCACGGCTAAAGTGAACGGAAAGGCCGTGACCATTAAACTGACAGTAAAGTGAGATCTATATGAAGTGGATATTCTTTGACCTTGGCGCTACGCTGGTTGATGAAAGCGATGTTTATAAAAGCCGGTGTGAATTTGCTGTAAAACAATTAAACATTGATCCGGCAGAGTTTATGAACAGGGTTTACGAGACGGCAAAAATAAGCCCGACACCTATCAGGACAGCAGCCAAAGCCTGTGGGGTAACTTTGCCGGAGTGGGACTGCAGCCTGGAAAAACTGTATGAAGGAGCGCATAGCGTAATCTCGGGTTTATACGGTAAGTATAAGCTTGGGATCATTGCCAATCAGTCACTGGGAACACAGGAGCGGATCGATAACTGGGGCATCGGAAAATATTTTGATGTTGTAATGGCTTCGGCAGAAGCAGGCTGCGCAAAGCCGGATACGAAGATATTTACCGCAGCCCTCGATAAAGCCGGATGTGAAGCAGCCGAAGCCGTTATGGTCGGTGACAGACTGGATAATGA
Source organism: uncultured Lachnospiraceae bacterium (assembly GCA_947169935.1). GTDB lineage: Bacteria > Bacillota > Clostridia > Lachnospirales > Lachnospiraceae > NK4A136. The sequence goes on along the minus strand of CAMVRS010000182.1, from coordinate 4,351 downwards.
TATTATCCCCGCAAAGAAACTGGGCATGAATACCGTCTGGGTACGTCAGGGATATGCGGTATACCAGAGCATAGATGATGAGAGTAAAAGACCGGATCATATTGTTGACAGTATAGATGAATTACCGGATCTGTTTGGGCAGATAACTAACAAGGCATTGACCTGAGAAGGGGAGAAGATGAACAGATATCTGATGCTGACCGGAGAAGCAGGCGGTCTTACGGGAAAACAGATAGGAACAATAGTGATACTGGTGCTGGCACTGATAGTGGTGGCAGGTATTATCGGCGTGATCCTGTATATACGCAAAAAGGTAAGACGCTTCTCCAGCAAAATGTTCGGAAACTCGGATCTGATCGAGGGACTGCAGCAGGCCGGGATCAGGGATACCGAGCGGCCCCGTTCGGTATCGGCCATGACCGGTATCCTTATGCCCAAGATAAAGAACGACTTTCCCGAGATGAATGCACCGGAGATGATAGACAGGGCAAAGAATGTGCTGCTTTCTTATCTGCGGGGTGTGACGGAAAGAAATACCGCCTGCCTTCAGGAAGGCAACAGCGAGCTGCGCAACCAGCTGGAGAATCATATATCGGAGCTGGATTCCAGACAGCTTAGAGAGCGTTTTGATGATCCTCATATCCACAGGGCAGAGATATCGAATTACAGAAATGAAAAGGGCAGGAGTATCATCACCTTCCAGGCAGCGCTGGAATGCATCCATACTATCAGGGATCTTGGCGGCAAGCTGGTAAAAGGAGATGACAAGCTTAAATACCAGACCAGGTATAATGTGGAGATGATCTATATCCAGGACAGAACATGGGCGGAGAACGAGCTTGACGGTGCGGTGGCGGTAAGCTGTCCCAAGTGTGGCGCTCCCCTGGCAATGCGCGGTGCGAAAAAGTGTACCTACTGCGGTGCGCCTGTTATAGAGATCAATATGTATGCCTGGAGCTTTTCTTCGGTCGAGGAAGTCAGGGGATGAAGCAGAGAAGGCGGGACCCGGCTAAAAGAATACTGATACTGTTGATGGGGGCTTTGTTTATGTTTGGACTCTTCGGATGCAAAAAGGATGATAAGCCGCGAAGCGGAAACTGCGGCAGCAGCATGCAGTGGGAATACGATAAAAAGAGTAAGACTCTGACTATAACGGGCAGCGGGGAAATGGTGACGGAAAACCGCTGGATGTGGAGTGATTACAAGATCAACAAGCTTGTGATATCGGAGGGCGTTACATCTGTTGCGGCGGAGGCTTTTTATTCCAACAGCGAACTCAAATGCGAACTTGAGCTTCCTGAGAGCCTTACAGAGATAGGCGAATTTGCATTCTATGGCTGCGGCGGACTGAAGGGGACATTAAAGATCCCTGATAAGGTGGAAAGCATAGGAAATTATGCTTTTACACGCTGCAAAGGTTTTACCGGCATAGAACTTTCTGAGTCTTTAAAGAGCATAGGCGAAGAAAGCTTTAAAGAACTGACAGGCTTAACGGGAAGGCTGGATCTTCCCGACGGACTGGAGAGTATAGGAAGATGTGCTTTTAACTGCTGTGGGAAACTGAGCGGGGATCTTTATATCCCCGATTCGGTAAAGGAGATAGGTGCATACGCCTTTGCCGAATGCGGTTTTGACGGGTGTCTCCATATTTCTGAGGGATTGACCGGGATCCCCGATCAGTGCTTTTTATCGCTTGAGTCTCTTAAGGGTGATATAGAAATTCCGGGAAACGTTGAATATATAGGCGAAGGTGCTTTCAGATGCTGCAGCGCCGACGGAAAGCTTATTATGCATGAAGGGCTTAAAGGCATCGGCGAATATGCCTTTGGCAGCTGTGAAAAGCTGACCGGAGAGCTGGAATTTCCGGACAGTGTGACATATATAGGCGGGCATGCCTTTGAATACGATGCATCTTTGACGGGGCTTAAGCTTCCCGGAGGGCTTAAGGCGGTCTGCGACGGGACGTTTACTTATTGCGGTAATATGACCGGAGAATGTCTGCTTCCGGACTCACTGGTGATCATTGGGGATCACGCATTTAGCAACACTGCCATTACATGGATCCCTGTATTTCCGGAGGGACTCAGATCCATAGGGGCTTATGCCTTTTGCGGCTGCAAGTCGCTTGGCAGGATGGGAGCCTTTCCTTCGACCTTGGAACATGTTAAAGCATCCGCCTTTTCCGGCTGCAGTGCCCTTTCTGCGGATCTGGTGTTTCAGGATAAAGTCAGCAGCATAGGCGTATCGGCTTTTAAGGAATGCAGCGGGATAACTTCCGCGGTATTCGGAAAGGGCATGCAGAGCATAGGAAAGAAAGCTTTTGAAGGCTGCAGTGCCTTAAAGAGCGTGGATTTCAGGGGAGATATAGCGGATTATTATGACGCGGCGGAGGAGGGAGCGTCGTTCCCCGCAGGCTGCATGCTGACCATACCGCCTTCGGCGAAAAAGCTGCGTGAGATATGGGAGGCGGAGGCAGCTAAGGATACAAAGCCGGCCGGGGGAGACGGGGACGGCGCAGCTAAGGAAATGCCCTATTACTGGACGCAGTCGCTGGAGAATACGGATTTTAGAGGTGCGGGAGCACTGGCGGATGTCAGCCTTAAATTTAACGGGCAAAAGCTTAAAGTATATGTAAATGAAAGACTGCTTGGGGAATACGATTATACCGCAGATGCGAATTCTGCAGACCGGAAGGTTATAACAAACGGTATATATGTACGTGACGGCCGGATCGGTGAGCTGGACTTTAAAGAAGGCTACCGCCATGACAGTCAGCTTTTCGCGATGCTGAAGCGGGATGACGGCAGCAGCGAAGAAGTGGTATTTCATACAGGTTCGGAGGAACGGATATATATATCGGCTTCCGGTGTAAACGGGCATCCGGAATTAGGGCTGTAAATTGACTTTGAGCTTTTACAATGTTAAAATACTAGGATGTTAATGACCTCTGAATACACAGAGGATTGTTGTTTTTGGGAGAGTCTGTGGTACAGAAAAAAGAAAACAAGTTCATTAATATACTTGGGTTTTCACTCCTGCTGATCATGTATATGTCAGCAGCGGTGCTGACTGTATTTGTGGCCCGGGACCAGTCTGTGATCACGATCTTTGGCGGGGAAATGCGTGTTACACAGTTTACGGGCGTCATTTCCACTGTGGCTAATGCGTGTCTGATATTTCTGGTGGTGCTTTTCAATAAGCCGGGATTTATAACGTCTGTTCTTATTATCATGGTTCAGTTTCCGACGATAATACTATCTATCTTCAAAGCCGGCACCTTAAGCTCTATACCGGGCTTTTTCAGCAATTTCTTTACCCTGATCACCATAATAATGATATACACCAGAAGCAGGACGATAAAGAAATACCAGGAATCCGAGGTGGAATATTTAAAGGAGCAGCAGAAGCTGTCGGAAAGGCTCTTCGAGCAGACTGCTACAGCCCTGGTCAACGCAATAGATGCAAAGGATACCTATTCCCATGGCCATTCCCTGCGGGTGGCGGAGTATTCGGAAAAGATAGCCCGCAGGATGGGAAAGAGCGAAGAAGAGATCCGGAAGATCTATTATTCTGCACTGCTGCATGATGTTGGAAAGATCGGTATCGATGACAGTATCATCAACAAGAACGGCAAGCTTACAGCTGAGGAATATGATGTGATCAAGCAGCATCCCAGCATGGGTAACCAGATACTTGCCAGTATAAGCGAGTATCCGTATCTGAGCCTGGGCGCACATTATCACCATGAGCGTTATGACGGCAAGGGTTATCCGGATGGTCTTAAGGGAGATGATATTCCCGAGATAGCGCGTATCATATCGGTGGCGGATTCATATGACGCCATGACTTCCACCAGAAGCTACAGGGAAGCTCTTCCCCAGCCGCTGGTAAGGGAAGAGATAGTTAAAGGCTCCGGAACCCAGTTTGATCCCGAAATAGCCAGGATAATGCAGCGCATGATAGATGAGGATTTTGAGTACATGATGCGTGAGAGAAGAGCTGTAAAGGAATTCTCCTGGAAGAACGGACTGGACTGTGATGGGTATAAGAGCATGGTATCGGACAGCGTTCTGATGGTTCCGGCCATATGCAAAATGCGTCTTAAACTGGAACTGGATAAAATACAGGGAGAAGAAAGCGGCTGCTGCATCGTTTTCTTTGACGCCAGTGACGGGCGTGTGCATACTACCGAGAGAGCTATAGAAGAGATGTCATATCTCGAATTCTTTATCCTGTGGCTTGACGGAAGGATAGAGAATATAAACTGCCGGGAAATACAGAGTAGTGTTAAAGAGGAAACGGAAAGCACGGATCTTGAAGAGGGTGAATATGAGATCTGCGGCGTAAAGGT
>CAMVRS010000181.1 GCA_947169935.1 uncultured Lachnospiraceae bacterium | reverse complement strand
ATAACGACGATATTATAGAAAATATTGCAGGCAGACCTAGCCTTCCGCCCGCTTCCATTCGATAAGGTTAACGCTTAATACAGTTCCGAAGAACAGTGTAACGATAACTATCGCCGCTCCAAACGGCCACGCAAAAACATAGTCTGCCCCGGCGCGCATTATTATAAATCTCTTTATTATCGTATAACTAACGATAAAACTGGTCACCACTCCCAGAAAAACGGCTATACCTGCTCCAAAGCCGTGTTCTATCAGCATCATCTTTAGCTTCTGTGCTGGCTCCATGCCAACCACATCATAAAGCCGCAGTTCATTTCTGCGTATGCGCATGTCCGCCTGCAGGGTATTGATGATCTGTATGATACATATCAGTAATATGAATATCCCTACAAACATACAGGCAAGTGTTGCCACATTAAGCTGGTTTGCAGCTTTAAAATAATTGTCTCCATATCTGTTTTCGTAACTAAGACCATTGGCTTCAGCAAATTCCCGTAATGTACCATCCAGTATTTCCATATTACGCTTCACTCCGGTCTCACAGAAATATGCTGCAGTAAACAGCTCCTCTGACACATCATTAACCTCCACGCCTTCTGCCTGCGCGAGATTCTCCATTCGTCTGCAAAGATTCTCCACAGGATATACAATGCGGATATAAGAGGCAAGGGGTTCACTGTTTACCCTGCCATGATCAAGGTGATCTCCTGTATATACTTCATTAGAGAGTACGCCCATTACCTTCAGTTCTTCCACATAGCCTTCTTCAAAGACAAGCTCCCTTATATATTCCACGATCATACTTATCTGATAATTGTTTTCCGGCAGCCTGTCCCGGCAGTCATACCCACGCTCCATAAGCTCATCCAGCAGCTCATCCCTGAGAGTATAAAAGAAATCATCATCAGCATTCGTCTTCTGATAGGAAGCTATAACCGGCAGTTCCTTTTTTTCATCCTCAGGATCCGTCAGACGCTCCGTTATCTTTTTCTCACCATTTTCAAAATATACCGTCATATATTTTCCGTTTTTAAACTCACCCCAGGCTCCCAGCCCCAGCCGGTCCGATAGCGATGCTACCGCGTCCCTGAATATCTGTCTGGCTTTTACCGCTCCCTCAATGCTCAAGATCTCTATACTGTCGCCTGCATGATAGCTGGTCTTTCTCCCTTCACTCTCAAGTACCGGAGAGATATCACACAGAAGCACTCCGTTTTCCTTAAGCATTTTTTCATAGTCAATTTCACCCTCTGTCAGATAGATCCTTTCCTTTTCCATATCTTTGGCATTGCATCCCATCTCATACACATGGGACACAGGGCCATGCCCATTATCGCTTAGACGTTTAAGCTCTTCATTATAGAAATACGGTGACTTATTGATGTTCACATGATAGTCCATATACATCACCGAAAAAGTATCTGTCACCTTATCCTTGCTTTCAAGAATGGCTCTTAGACTGTCATTCCATTCCTCATCATACATATGGGTTCTTTTTTGCGTAGAAATAACCTCTCTGTATTCATCTGACTTTCCCCCAAGCGCTTTAAGCATTGATGCTTTAAGAGAATCCGCGAAAGAAAGAACTGTAAGTATTGTCAGAGTCGATATGAATATAGCTATAAATACAAGCTTTCCGCTCCCTCTTCCCCTCCGTGAGTTCCTGTGTGCATAAAAACCTGATACCCCAAACCATCTTTCAACAAGGGACGGTTTTTCTGCTTTCTTTGACTTCTTCTTAACAGCTTTATTAACCAGGATCTTGATCGCCTTGCCGACAGTCAGCTCCTTTGCCAGGACTCCGTGAAGCGCCTCTAAGGGCGATACCTGTGACGAAAGCCTTGCCGGCTCTATCAGAGAAAACAGGGTTACACCTATACACAATAATACGGAATACAATGCCGCTTTGGGATAAAAATGAAATGCAAACACGCTCATTAATCCCAAGACTTCTATCAGCCAGGGTTCTATCAGTTTCAGCATCTCATAGCCGATCCCCAGCCCTAGTCCGGAAGCTATAAGACTCATTATCACGCCTTCAGTGAGCAGTAATAACAGATTCTGCCCGTCCGACATTCCCACACATCGCAGCAGACCGTAATCCCTGTTTCGTTCTGTCACGGCTATCATCATGGTATTGCGCAGTATGACCACGGAAAAGAGTCCGAATACTGTCGCTCCGAATGTGATAAGAAAATTATATAATGCGGTTTCTGCAGAATCATCCTGCCTGAGATAATGCTCCACATATCCCATCACTCCGATTTCAAAACCATACTTTTCACTCAGCTCCGCTGCACTTTTTCTGAGATTCTTTGTGCTGTTCAGCTTTATATGTGCCTTATATATCTCATCAGATTTAAGCTGTCCGGGCAGTACCAGACACCAGCCTCCGGGATAATCAATATCACGTACGAAGATCCTGATTTCTTCGATAGCCGGATCATCTGCCATCCGTCTAAGGGCATCAATCTTTTCCCTGGTATATGCATCACCATTATTACGTGTAAACAATTCGTACGGATCCGTACTGTAAACTGAATAAAACTTATAATCCCATGCTGAATATCCTGTCGTGAGTATGCAGAAACATAGAATAAAGGTCAGCATTATCCCCAGAATGGAATAAATGGTCCTTGCCTTATTGCGCCACATATATTGCTTTGCCATATGTAGATAGTAGCTCATTCCCGTCACCTCTATGCAAAGTATATCTCGTGGGCATGTTAATACAACTTACAGTTTTGTAATAATTCTACTTATCCCCTCCAAGTTCCACAGTACCGTTTTTAACACACTACGGGTAGGATAGGATAAGTCTTATTCAACTCAGTTTTTTATCCTCAGTCTTATTACTTTGTCCTTTTGACACATACAGAGGTTTCCTTTTAACATCTCTGTAATTCCGATTTTGAAACATGCCGTGTGTCGAAATCAGAACAGTATATTCCATTTGGGACACACGGAGAGAAGTTATCCACAATAGTAAGTCTCCATACTTATATTATCAAAGCTGCGGTAATATTTGACTTTTTGAAGCAATAGTTATATGGTTAAAATATAAAGTGAAGACTTGCATAGAATATATGTGGGGCCACCGACTTATATTGGTATGGACACTATATGTATTTACTAATAAGGAATAATATGAAAAAAAATATGTATTTAATAGTTACTTTAGCACTATTATTTTTGTGTGGATGTGGGGCAAAGACTTCGTATACATCCACATATTTAAGTAACAATGAGCATACCAGTGTCTCAGAAGACGAGATCAATTATAAAAGTGATCTTGTTTATTATGGCGAGCCCGCAATATGGCGGAAAAAAGGAGACATTATGGTTATTAATTTAACTAATTATAATGACTTTGAACACATAGTCAAAGTTTGTGTTCGTAATTGCAGAAGTGATTATGAAGTAGATCTTCCAATATCAACGGAAATTAAATATTCTGTTGAAAAAGATGGTTCATATTATGTATATGCTGTTTTGGATAATAGCATAATTGTAGACTTATCTGATAATACCGGCGTTGAACATTGTTATACTAATGGAGCCGGAGATACCGGAATTATTGGGTTATAAGAAGGTATTATTTTTAGGATAATCTGCCACAATATAATACTCATCATCGAGGTTATCATAACTTTCCTTGCTTTTCAATATATTCAGCGTATTTTTCAAAGAACCAACTGTTACGGGTTGTTTTCCAAAAACTCAAATAATAAGGATTTTGATCCTGCTGGGTAATTCCTGTAACCCAATGATCATTTTCGTACAATATAAGGCAGTTCGGTATATTATATTTACTATCTAATGAATATGAAAAATTACATTCTTCGCCCTCCAACGGAAGCTCTTTGGGAACAATTACTCCTTCCAAAGCCGGTTTCGGAGGATTTGGTTCCCACATATAATACCTATAACCAGTATCATTAAAATGGTTTTTATCTTCATTCAATTGACAGCTTGTATTATATGAGTATTTACCTATATACGTGATATTTTCTGCATATTTCCATATAAACCTTTCTTTATTATCTTTAAGATATAGTAATCCCATAGATTTTTTATTCTTTTCGAGAAATACCCTTCCGTCCGCTATAAAATATAAATAATATCCATCAGAACTATACTCCGCAATAATTTCCTTCTCTTTTGGTAATAAGAAATACGGTATTCCGGTTACATCTTTGATCACATGCTTTTCTTCTCCTTTTATCCATATACCTCTATATACAAATGTAAATATTATCATTATGAAAAAAAAGATCATAATGATAATATGATGCATACGTATTTTCTTTTCCAGTTTCTTAAAACCCTGAATAATATGTTTCAATAAAAGCGATTCTTTAATATCTTTTTGCAGATCTACCATTATCATATACCTTCCTATTCTTATGTACTCCATATCAGCAGGAGAAGACATACGGATAAATATCTTCTCCTGCCTTATTACTACCTTACTACTACTGCTTATTAGGACGGATAATAATATGATGCATTTTATCATCAATTACGATCTCTTTAAAAACTGTATCATATCCTTCTTTTGAAATTCTTGCGATGTATGCCCCCGCAGGTAAATCTATTACAGCTCGTCCCCAGGCATAATAAAAGTCATCGCCAATTACTTCTTGTACAAACCCTGCTTGATTTACATCCCCCCATCCTTGATATAATCTTATAGTAGCACCATCAACATAGTTTCCATCAGATCCTATTATCTGAAATACATTCCTCTGGAGTTCCCATTTTAAAACCTCCGGCATGTCCATATAGGTACAGTGTAGTATGTTTCGGACACACGGCGAAAAATTATCCACAATTAGTTATCTCCACACTTATAAATTCAAGATGATGAAGAACGCCATACAGATAAAAGACTCAATTAAAAATTAAAGGAGATCAAGAAGTTCACGCCCAATCTTTGTGTTCTACATTCTTATTGCGTGATCGTGCAAGTAAAACAATCTGAATATCCGTCCGAATCAACATTGCTGCATTCATCACATTTCACCTCACTGCACAGCTCCCTCTTACTGTTATAATAGAAACAGATATTCACATTCGCTTTCCAAAAACGGATCATTTTATTTTTCGGACACCTGAAATCCAATCGATATTCCACGGGAATCCCATCTATATACACCGCAGGATTAAACAAATAGTCCCAGGTCTCATTTCTCCGCTTAAACGGATTGCAGTCGATTACTGTAAGCACATCCTCGGAACGATCTATATAACATAACATACTGTTTTTCGGATCATCGATAGCTCCCTGATATAGAACGGGCAGTATCTCCGGCATAGCCAAAGATGCATTATTGCTATCAAAGGAGATCCGAAAGATCACGGTCTTATCCAACAAGAATACAAAGCCTATCAGCAGCAAAATTGTGCAACTGAGTATCGTGATCGCCTTCTTTTGTCTTTTTTTCTCATTCATTTCCCTTCCCGCCGTTTTTTCTGTTAAACCTTCTTGAAAGATACCACTCAACATATTCAAAAACAACTCTTCTTGGGGGAATATTTAAAATCTGATACTTTCCAGAAACGCCATGAGTTTTTGCATGGCTTCATCATCAGAAATATCCATCCAGTTTTTCCCGGATTTATGCAATTCTTTCCGATAATCAGGATCTGAAAACATCCTCTTTATCCTTCTTATTATAGCATCCATATCCGATACATTCCGAAGCGTTTCATCTTCAAAGATATATTTCCGGATGCAGTCCTTGAGCTTCTCCATGTTTACCTGTTCGCTCAGATAGCAGATATCAAACACATCCTTGTATCTTGTATTCCTGCTTCCGAATCTGACCATGGATTTCAGTTTTTCAGCTATCATCTGCGCATACGAATTGATAAGAAGGCTTACCGCATCCTCCTGAAATCCGACATCAAATGCATACTCTTCCTGCTCTATGGAAAGATCATTATGCACGCCTAAATCCATCTTCAGAGATATGGTCGTTCCTTCCGTATCTGCAATCGATATAAAGATCCTTTTGCCCTTATAATCCTGATGGTTCAGTTCCTGTATCTTCCCATCGAGCTTTATGGTCAATCCTTCAATGCAATTAAGTTTCTCAACAAATCTGCGAATAGAATCGTCTGAAATGGAATACCTTATAAAGTCCAGATCAAGATCCTGCGTAGCCCGGCGCACTTCTCCTGAAATACTTCTCATTACCACTCCGCCTTTGATCGTGGCGTTACGTGCCATACCGCTGTCATAAATTGCTTTCAGCACAATATCCTGCCCAAGCTTTGACTGGGCATTGGCCTCGTTGTACCCATGTTCTTTGATCTTTTCGATCTCCTCATATAAGTTCATCATAGTACCTCCGCCTCTATCATATCCATCAGTTTTTTACTTCCACGGAACATGGATGCATAATCTTCAACCAGGCCAAAATCCAGTTCAAAAGACATCTTTCGGTAATTCTGAACGATCTCTTTATAATAATCCTTTGAGAGCTTCGTCTTAAACCTCATCAGCTCGATCAGCATACGTTCCAGGTCATATATACGGATCGTGGCATTATTATATTTCATCTCAATAATCCCCGGTTCAAAGATCTCTTCTTTCAAAAAAGATTGTATAACCCGCGCGTCCCCGATCCTGGTATCCGTACGTCTGGTAGCCAGATAATAATGCTCCGGGATCACATCCGTCAGAGAATGATAATAAAACGCACTTTTTCCCGTACAAACCGCCTTGGGATACTTCCGCAAAAGCACTTCAATCTCAGATGTATTGCGCATAGTGGAATAAATCCCCTTTTCTTTCAAAAAGAGGTTTCCGCTTGCGATTTCCTTCTTCAACCTGTAATCGCTGCCATATTTACCCACGCATTCCTGATAGGTCAAAAGCATTTTTTCGTCCTCATTAAAGTAATTACTCACACAATATCATTTGGTGTGTATATTCACTTCAATTATACCATCCTCCACCAGAAAATCAAGCATGAAATTAGAGTAAATATACACACAGTGTCATATCGTGTGTATATTTACTCTAATCATGCTTGCAATTCCTATACCGGTTCTTATCCTTTGAAAAATGGCGGGTGTCTTACCCGCCATTGGTGGACCCGGGTCTTTCGACCAGCCCAAAATAATCTTTTTGTGATCCGGATTACTTCTTAGCGCCGTTCATATTGACTTCAGTTACTAACATGTCGCGTTATCTATGTTTTTTTATGAGTATCCCCCCAAGCAGGAAGAATAATGCAGCGAACAGAGCACAAACAAAAATGTTGAGCGGTGAAATTATGCCTATCAATAGTATTATTACCGCTAAAACAAGTATAATGATGCCAAGTGTTTTCATATTCATATTTCCATTACTCCTTTCAAAATTCGCAATAGTTTATCTTCCACTACGTTCCATTTATGTTCATGACCTGTTCCATTTTGTCATTCTCATGATCAACAATGCTATACACATCCCGCTCAATACAACCGCTGTCCTAATTGACAGATTTCCAAGGTATCCCTTCTGCTCATCCAGCCTGTGGAGCAGATCCCCATACATCGCCGGCAGGTATATAGCTGCAAGCTGTATTATATATCCCCAGTTAAGCTCAGCGGATCCTCTGGCCCATCGATATAACTCATATGCCATCATCAAGATGTTTACGGCAAAGATCAGGGTAAGCTGAAAAATGATAAATGGTCCTACTCTGCCCGGTTCCATGCCAAACGGCATTATCCCATTTATAACGAGAACTGAAACCACATAAGTCATAGCTACAGCCCAAATAAGTGTGACAAATGAAATGATCTTTATTCCCCTCTCAACCCTTATAAGCTTCGCAGCTTCGCCTCCCTGTACAGACCACCCATGTAGTATAAGCATTAATGTCAATCCGTACAGTATATAATATGCTATTCCGGAGGAACTTGCAAATATACCCCAGGGACTTTGTAATCCTGCAATCCCTACAAAAACAGCACAGCTCAGAGCCACCACAGCCGCAACAATTCCAAGGATCCTTTTCTTCTTTTCCCTTAACTGGATCTTTGACTGACGAAGAAGCTCAGTCAACGCCTCTTCCATATCGATCTCATTTTTATCATCCTGCTGTACTTCGCCTGTAACAATATCCTGAACCTTCAGATCAAGTACCTGCGCCAGGTTTTCCAGCACTCCGATATCAGGAAAACTCTCACCATTCTCCCATCGTGACACAGCTTTGTTCGTGACTCCGATAAGATCACCTAACTCACTCTGCGTATA
>CAMVRS010000180.1 GCA_947169935.1 uncultured Lachnospiraceae bacterium | reverse complement strand
TGGAACAGCAGGGTTATGAGCTGGATATTACGGATAAGCGCCTTCATCATGAGATTTATCTGAGTGATGCCAGAAAGGTTGCTCCGGAGAAACTGAAAACCGTGATCAGGCATCCGATTAAGGCAAAGGGGGATTGAAAATATGGAATATATCAGAGTAACAAAGGATAACCTTGAAAAAGAGCATATTTGCTGTGCCATTTCCAACAATAATGATGTTCAGGTATCATCAAAGAAAACCTGGCTTGCGGACCGCTTTGAGGAAGGTCTTGTTTTTCTGAAAAGTGTAGAGCGCGGCAAGTGTTTTATTGAATATATTCCGGCGGAAAATGCATGGGTTCCGATTGTTGCGGATGGGTACATGTATATTGACTGTCTTTGGGTATCGGGTGCTTTTAAAGGGCATGGATACTCTTCAGATCTGTTAAATACCTGCATAGAGGATAGCAAGGGAAAGGGGAAGAAGGGGCTGTGCATTTTGTGCGCTGTAAAGAAGATGCCTTTCCTGGCGGATCCAAAGTTTCTGAAGTACAAAGGCTTTGCCGTTGCGGACGAGGCGGATAACGGTATTCAACTCTGGTATTTGCCGTTTGATAAGAAAGCGGACACACCACGATTCAGAGAATGCGCCAAGCACCCTCATATAAAAGAGAAGGGTTATGTTTTGTATTACACGAGCCAATGCCCCTTTAATGCCAAGTATGTTCCGGTCTTGGTGCAGACGGCTAAAGAAAATGGTATCCCGTTCCGGGCGATTCATATAGAGAGCAGGGATGAGGCGCAGAATGCTCCTACTCCGATCACGAATTATGCCTTGTTTCATGACGGAGAGTATGTTACAAATGAACAGATGAATGATAAGAAGTTCTTAAAACTGGTAAACGAACAAGAAGAAACTAATAGATCATAATCCACGCATTACGAATTAATCAAATAAGTGGTATACTGTATTTTATGAGAACGAACGGTCTGGAACGTGCGGATAACGAAGTGATCCCATGCTTTGAAACGGACGGGGAAAGCATGGATGTTTATATCGCATGTAAGTAAGGAATGGTTTATGAGCCTGCAATTCTTAAAAGCCGGTACTTCAGATGCGCTGACTTTGACCGGCATTTCAAAAAGATCTTTTGACAGTGACGCTTTGATAGGAGGCCCGATTTCCGGTGGGCCTCCGGGATATATGGCAGTACCGTTTCATACAAAAATGGCAAGACAGGGACATCTGTATAAACTGACGGATGAAGGGTTGATAGTTGGCGGAGCGCTTCTTTTTCTGAAAAATGATGTTTTGAATATAGGCAGGATATTTGTCGCGCCGGAGCATTTTAGAAAAGGCTATGGGATCTTTATGATGCAGGAAGCGGAGAATATGTTCCCGGAAGTAAAAGAATATACGCTTGATACGCCTGTCTGGAATGTCAGGACAAATGCCTTTTATTCTAAGCTTGGCTATAAGGAAATAAAGCGCGATAAGGAATTTGTGTTTTATTCAAAAGTGACTAAAGTCATATAAAAGATGTTTCTTTTTTCACTACAAAACAGAATGTTGCATTTATATAATGAGTGTGTCAGATGGAACTGGCGCACTTATTATTTTTTATCAGAGATATACAGGAAAAGGAGAAATCTATGGAAGCAATCTTAAAAACCGCCGACCTTACCAAGAAGTATGATAACAGGGTCGTAGTGGATAACTTAAATCTTACTATCGAAAAGGGTGAGGTGTTCGGACTGTTAGGACCCAACGGAGCAGGAAAGTCCACCACGATGAACATGATCTGCGGGATAGTAAAGCCGACTCTGGGAAAGGTCGAATTTAACGGAAAGGATTTTGATAAGCACCGCAAGGAACTGATCGGTGAGCTTGGCTATATCCCTCAGGAACTGGCCATTCACGGAAATCTGAAGGCGTGGGAGAATGTGGAACTTTTTACTTCGTTGTATGGTATAAAGGGTGCCGAGCTTAAGAAGCGTATAGATGAATCGCTTGAATATGTAGGGCTGCTGGAAAAAAAGAATGATTACGCAAAGACGTTTTCCGGCGGTATGAAGAGGAGGCTTAACATAGCCTGCGCGATAGGGCATCACCCGGATCTGCTGATCTTTGACGAGCCTACAGTCGGTATCGATCCCCAGTCCAGAAATTTTATCCTGGAAAAGATCAGGGAGTCCAACAAAAACGGAGCCACTGTTATCTATACCAGCCATTACATGGAAGAGGTAGAGGCAATATGCACCAGGATAGCCATAATGGATAACGGTAAGATCATAGCAACAGGAACAAGCGAGGAGCTTAAGAAAAAGGTCGTAGACGATACTTCGTCAATCACGCTGGAAGAAGTATTCCTTACACTGACCGGAAAGAAACTGAGGGATTATTAAAATGATAAGATATCTTATAAAAAATAATTTCAAACTGATGATGCGCAGTGCTACGAATATCCTGCTGTATATCGTGACGCCCGTGATACTGGTGGCGCTTCTGTCAAGTGCCTTTGGCAGCCTGATGGAAAAATACGAAACCGGAGACACCGTTAAGGCGGGCTACCGCATTGATGCAGAGGATTCGGACGTAAAGACGCAGCTATTGATAGACAGCACAAAGACAGCGGCAAAAGAAGGGGATTTTATTTTAAGTGAGTACCCGGGGGCTGATCCCGAAACAAAGATCCTTGAAGAAGATCTGGCCGGATTTGTAGTATTTGAAAAGGACGGAAAATACAGTATATACGAAAACGGAGACCGGAAATATGAAGCAAAAGCGCTGGATTATCTGGTAAGCAGTGTTGATGAGCGTATAGCAAAGTTTATGCTGGATGCCTGCAGAAGTGATGAGCCTTCTGAGGTTGAGATCGAAGCAGCTCACCCTGAATATATGGAACCGATAGAAGCAGCAGATTATTACGGGATAGTGGAAGTGGTATATTTTGGCTGGTGTGCCATCGTATGCGGTGCGGGTATCTTCACAGCCGAAAAGAAATATCATATCGGCAAGAAACTGAAAGTATCGGGGCTTTCGGAATTCCAGCTGTTTCTTGGCAGGTTTATCCCTATGGTTTTAGTGGTATCGATATCGGCTCTCATAACGGCCGGGATAACAATACTGCTCTTTGGAGTGCACTGGGGAAGTCCGCTTATTTCGGCTCTGATCGTTGTGCTTTCAGCGGCGGCTGCCACGGCATTCGGACTGATGTTTTATAACATCACTGCAAATGTGGTTGTTACGATAATCGCGGTGTTTGCGGTGGTCTGGGTGGCCGGGTTCTTTGGAGGCAGTTTTGAGACCTATATGTTCTCGGCTCATTCGCAGACAATTAAGGAGATCTCACCGATCTATCATATAAACAGGGCGCTTACGGAGCTTTCGTGTATGGGACACAGCAGTTATACCGGAAGTGCGGTCGTATACTGCATCATGATAATGATCGTAAGTGCATGCATCGCGGTAGCCGCAGGATCTTTAAGAAGGAGGAAGGGCGAATGATAACGATGATAAAAACAAGTATGAAGCTTCTGCTCAGGACAAAGGCATTCTGGTTTTTCCTGATACTGACGCCGGTTTTATCTACCCTGGTGCTCAAATCCCAGTTTGACAGTTCGGCAGCATATATGCAGAAGGATGACGGAACGGTCATAGAGCTTTCAGGGGCGGATGATAAGGTCGCATATAACGGCGGCAACGGAGAATACCTGGTAAAGGTCTATGACGCATCAAAAAGCTGGCTTTCCGAGGAAATGCTTAAGATGCTGGCCAGATCCGGAATGTATATGATATGCAGGTGCGATCTGTCCGGACAGGGGGAGGTATTTACCGACGATTTTACGCAAACCCATATGAAACGTGACGGATTTGAGGACAGAATGGGGGCTGCATTGTATATTTATCCGGATTTCGGATCGGCGGAAAGCGCGGATAAAATGGCAGAAAGCATAAAGCTTTACGCCCTCTCGGATGATGAGCGTACAGATCTGTTAAAGGAAGATATCGGATTTTTCATAAACGGTGCTGCATCAGACCCTGAGGGATTTACAGATGCGCTTGGCAGCGTATATGAGAATAAAACGGTGATATCTGTTTCCGGAAAAGCGGGAAGTACGCTTACGGCGGAGCAAGTGAATCATAAGACGCAGATAGGATATGCCTTTGCATTCATGACACTGGGATTTGTTTTCTGCGGAGTATTTGTTGCGCATGCTGCCATAAATGAGCAGAAGAACGGTGTGTTTACCCGGATCGGCCTGACTAAGGCAGGACCCGTACAGTACTTTGCATCAAAGCTGGTCACGGCAGCGATCATATCTCTTATGTCCACCGCGGTTATGGGGGTATGCAGCGTGATCATAAGCACGGAGGACCTGGGCATGAGCAGAGGCAAATATCTTTTGATGATATTCCTGCTGGGGCTGATCTTCAGTTCCGTGAGCATGCTTCTGGGAATACTCATCGGGGACGTTATGGGGGCAAATGTTGCAGCGTTTTCCGTATGGTGCCTGTCAGCGTTATTAAGCGGGCTGTATTTTCCGCTGGATGATGTTTCGGATATGATCAGAATGCTGGCATCGCTCATGCCGCAGAAATGGTTCTTAAATGCTTCCGAAATGATAATTACAGGCGACAATTCGGCCTTCGGTATGGTATTATGTATAACAGCGATCTACCTGTGTGTGGTGATCAGTACGGGCAGCCTGGGGATCAAACTCCGAAGGATAAGCGAATGGGGAAATTCTTAAAGGAAAATTATTATATACTTGTCCGCATGCTTCTGATGCTGGTCTATGGCATGTATGGATTATCTGGTAATGTAGGCAGTGCAGGAGTACCGTTAAGGATACTCCTGCTTCTGGCGTTATTTATATCTGCGATGACGATAAAAGAACTTGCGGAAGGTAAATGGAAGCTGTTCTTTCTTGCAGGGGCGCTGTTGCTTAATATTGCTCTGTTTTATTTCGGCAGAAGCTGCTTTATGCCGCTTACATGTTTTACGTGCTTTGAGATCATAAGCTTTCTTAAAGGAAAGGTTCCTCTGTATTTTCTTATGTATCTGGCTGTGTTTGTTGACAGTCCTCTGGGGAACATCACGGAATTTATGATAGTTACCATGCTGATAGTGTTTTACGTCCAGCATGAATATGTGGTGGCCGGCTATGAGAAGCGGATGTATGAGGATACCGTTCTGCAGCAGGGATTAAAACGTGAATATCAGGATCGTGAGTATGAGGTACAGGCCGAACTTAAAAGGAATATGCTTGAGGCTGAGAACAAGGTGCTTTCGGAAAGAGCGACCCTGTCACAGACGCTGCATGATAAGCTGGGACACAATATCAACGGTTCGATATACCAGCTTGAGGCGGTCAAGCTGCTGATAGATAAGGACCCCGGAAAAGCCGGAGGTATGGTGCAGTCGGTGATCGACCAGCTGCGGGGAGGAATGGATGAGATACGTGCGATCCTCCGCAAAGAGCGGCCGGAAAAGAAAAAGATGGCGCTGCTGCAATTGTATGAACTCTGTGCCGACTGTAATAAAAAGGGTGTGGAGGCCGAGCTTAATACAGAGGGAAATCTTTCGGCGATCCCGGACCAGCTTTGGGAGGTCATACTCGATAATACCTTTGAGGCGGTGACGAATTCGATGAAGTATTCCAGATGCAGACGGATCGATATAAGCATACTGGTGATGAATGAGATGTTACGCTGTACGGTGTCGGATGACGGTGTAGGCTGCGATACAGTGAAAGACGGAATGGGGATATCCGGTATGCGGCAGAGGATCCGTAACGCCGGCGGCACCATTAATTTTGAGACAGAGGCGGGGTTTCGCGTAAATATGCTGTTGCCTATGCAGAATGTTTAGGATGCTGCCCGGAGGAAGGGAGAAAAGATGGATAAGATAAAGGTGATGATAGCCGATGACAGCGATTTCGTAAGGGATGGTATGAAGATCATCCTTGATGTTGATGATGATTTTGAAGTCCTTGGCACGGCGGTTAACGGTCGTGAACTGATAGAACTGGCAGAAAAAAACAGGCCGGATGTGATACTTATGGATATACAGATGCCGGAAATGGACGGTATAGAGGCGACAAAGCATATCGTGGAAAAGGATCTTGGAAAGGTGCTGATACTTACCACCTTTGATGATGATGAGCTGGTGCAGCAGGCATTACGTAACGGGGCCAAAGGTTATCTTATAAAAAACCATAAACCGGAGCATTTGAAACAGATGATCAAATCCGTATATAACGGAACCGGAGTGATGGAAGAGAGTATATTGCAGAATCTGGCCGGCAGAGCGGAGAATACAGAAGATAAAGCGGCACCGGCGGGAGGCTTTGACCCTTCCGGCTATTCCGAGAGGGAGCTGGATATAGTACGCGCCGTGGCAGAGGGCCTGTCAAACAAAGAGATAGCCGCCAAACTGTATATTTCCGAAGGAACAGTAAAGAATTATATCACCAACATTTTATCAAAAGAAGGTCTTTCGCACAGAACAGCGCTGGCCGTATATTATCTGACCGGGAAAAAATAGGTATTCTTTGATTATAAATATTCTGTCTATTTGTCATGGTATAGTCTTATGTTATGATCCTATATGTAAGGCGCCTGCAGTAACTATAAAACGTATACATGAAAGATGAGGACAAAAACATGAACAGAGATATTTTTATAAGAAATCTGACAGGAGACAGAATCGAATTAAGCCCCAAGGGCAGAAATGCCGATGAGTTGTCTGTAGAAGAGTTTGAGAAGAATTACGAAAACTTCTTTGAGATGATCTTCGAGATAGCGGCTACGGATATCAGCGGTTTAAGCGGATACGGAGAATTTGATGAAAATAACGAAGCTCCTTTTAAGACTTTTAAAGAGTTTGTAGAAGAGACTTTTGACGAGAAACAGGAAGGCTACTGGCATAACTGGACTAAGATGTTTGGAACTACCTTTCTTAAGAAGGATTATTTTGATAAAATCTATGCAAAGGTCATGCAGTACGCGGATTTCTGTGAGGGACAGAGATCCCTGGCCAACAACAACACCTTCTTCTGCAACATGCTCGTAGATGATGCGGGAAAAACCTACTGCGCTGACTGGGGACGCGCCGGGATAATGGATTTCCTGATGGACTTTGCCATACTGGATCTTAACAAGCCTTATCTGCTTGTCCCTGAGAAACTTTATGAATATGCAAAGAGGAAAAACATCGAGATAAAGAACTTCAGGGAGCGTTTTCTTTGCATGGCGTATTTTAAGGGAATCCACACCTTGATGTGGCATGCTTCCATTGATGATCTGGTGTCCTGCGAATCCATCACCAGATCCATAAATGAACTTGAAGACCGAATGAACAAACTGGCGGACTGATATGCAATATGAAAATGCCAAGGATATTCTCCCTGCAAGCCTTCTTGAAGAAATACAGAAGTACGCGGAAGGAAAGGTTATATACATTCCCAAGCGCAGCAAGAGGGAAGGCTGGGGAGAAGCATCCGGTTATCGTGAAAAACTGAATAAGAGAAATGCTGCGATCTTAAACCGCTATTCATCAGGGACTTCTATAATGGAGATCGCAGAAGAATTCTTCCTTTCTCCGGAAACAATAAAAAAGATAGTGTATGGAAAGAAAGTTACGCTTCCCGGGTACTCACCCTCTGTTTATTCCGCAGGACAGTATTCAAATGCCGGACTGGGGGAAGAATGGGTGCGTATCTATCTTGAATCCATGGGTGTGGACGTACCGGACGGTGAACGGTACTTTCTGTCTGAACTTGTGAGGATACCGCTGCGCCTGATAGATGATGACTATGAAGAGGCGGATGACATAGATGAAGGGAAATTAAGGGAGGTCCCGCTTATCATATTATTTGAAGACCATAAGTTTCATGTAATATGCGGGAAAGACTGTTTGTTGATGCTGCGCAAAGAAAAGAAGAATGCTCATTATGCGTTTATCTTTGCAAGGAAAGAAGAGTACGAATATTATCTGAAGAACTTCGGCAAACAGTTTCAGAGGTCATGACAAAACAGAACATAAATTGACAGGATTTCTTTTGTGGCTCCGTATAGAATAAGATCATCAAAGAGAAGGAGTGTGACAAATGGAGTGGCTTACCTGCATCCGGAAGGCTATTGATTACATGGAAGAGCATCTGGAAGACAACATCAGTGCGCAGGATGTTGCCGAACAGATTTATATGTCATCATTCTTCTTTCAGAAGGGCTTTTCGCTGATGACCGGGTACGGGCTGGGTGAGTATATCAGAA
>CAMVRS010000179.1 GCA_947169935.1 uncultured Lachnospiraceae bacterium | reverse complement strand
ACGGCGCATACAAGTTCACCGCTGCACAGTGCACCAGAAATGCAGACGGCATCCTGGTTCCCCCTCCGCTGCGTTTCGACGTACTCGAGGAGTGCATCAAGAGACTGCCCGGTTTCCCGATCGTCCTTCACGGATCATCTTCAGTGCCTCAGGAATTCGTTAAGATGGTAAACACCTACGGCGGAAATATGCCTGATGCAGTAGGTATTCCTGAAGAG
Organism: uncultured Lachnospiraceae bacterium; assembly: GCA_947169935.1. Classification (GTDB taxonomy): domain Bacteria; phylum Bacillota; class Clostridia; order Lachnospirales; family Lachnospiraceae; genus NK4A136. Next base: position 8,092 of record CAMVRS010000179.1, on the reverse strand, counting down.
CAGCTGCGTCATGCTGCAGAGCTGGCTGTTTGCAAGATCAATATCGATTCTGATATCCGTCTGGCAATGACCGGTAACATCCGTAAGTATTTTGCTGAGCATCCCGATCACTTCGATCCCAGACAGTACTTAAAGCCCGCTCGTCAGGCTGTTAAGGACATGGTTGCTCACAAGATCCTTCACGTTCTTGGTTCTAACGGCAAGGCTTGAATATAAGCTTATAAAAGACATAAGAGAAGGGCTTCCGGAGACGGAGGCCCTTTTTATTGCATTAAAAAAGGCTTCCTGAAACGGAAGCCTTATCCTGTTTTATGATCCTGACAGCAGCTGATGCATGCGCTGTTTTTCTTCGTACATCGACATGTCTGCGATACGGATGAAATCGCCTATATAGCCGACATTATCGGGGGCTATGATACAGTAGCCCAGGCTGGCGGACAGTTCAAAGCTTAATTTAAGATTAGTGATCATATTGTTCATGGCTGCTGCAAAATCTGCCCTGTATTTATCTATGTCAATGGTGGCTTCACCGGGGCCGACAGCTATGAATTCATCGCCGCCGTATCTGCCGAAGAGCCAGTCATCCGAAAGCGCGTTTCGCAGCGCGCGGGCGGTGGCTTTGATCGCCAGGTCACCGTTCAGATGGCCGTAACCGTCGTTTATCTTTTTCATGAAGTTGATATCGGCAAATAAGAGAGTGGTGTATTTATTTTCACTTTTGCGCTTTTCGATGTATGAGAAAAGCACATCCTCACAACCGGTGCGGTTATACATGCCGGTGAGGAAGTCGTTCATATAGATCTCTTTCAGCTGGCGGTTCGCCTTCTGGGAGAACATATACTGTCTGGCGGTGATAAGCAGACTTTCAAGATTGTTGAGCCATCTCTTGAATTTCTGATCATACATTATCTGAGGATAATTTTTGATAGCCATATAGCCGATGGTCATATTATTCCCATACATGGCGGACAGGAGATATACGTTCGACTTGCCGGGCTCATATTTATATCCGGGATAAAGCTCACTGCTGTTAAACTGTCGCAGAGGAGCAGGCGCTCCGTCTTTCAGCTCAAAAAGAACATCCATTTTATCATGAAAACGATTGCTTGACTTGGGAGTGACATTTTCATTGAGCTCAAAGAAGAAGGGTTCGGTACAGATACAATAATCTTTGCCGAAAAAACGTCTTCTGCCAAGCGTTCTGGCCGATATGGAGTTAAACTGTTCTTTGGTTTCGGCCTGCGCCATTGCCACGCGGATCTCCTGGAAGAAGAAATCAACCATGGTTGTTTCATTGTTTTCAAAGAAGAAATTGCGCATTTTTCTTTCGCGAAGTTCAACGGTGGGCTTGGAAGCCGGGCAGCCGCAGCTCTCCGTGGGAACAAAGTGGGACTGAAGAGTGATCTTTCGCGAAGGATCCGGATCCTCTTCCTGACGGACCAGTTCTTTATAGGCTTCTGCGCCCAGTTCCTTAAGCTTTCTGGATACGGTGGAAACAGAAGGGTAGGAAAAACGGGCGTCAAGTATATCATCATATCCGGTCACGATAACATCTTTGGGAACTATTATGCCTTTCTGATACAGGCCGGAGATCAAACCGAGCGCCATATGGTCATTTGCGCATACAAAAGCATCGGGCAGTTTATTGCCTTTGTCAACCCAGTCCTGGATCGTATGTGTTGACATATAAAAATCAAAGTTGCAATATATGGTCTCACGGATACTCAGGCCATGCTCATTAAGCACATCCTCCAGGGCTTTCCGGCGTATGGCGCTTTCTTCATTGTCTTCATATCCGCCGATGAAGATGATATCTTTTGCATTATGATGCTCAACTATATGTTTGGCCAGCTCATGAGCGCCATCGTAGTTATCCGTATCGACCAAAGCAGCATTTGGCATATGAACCGCGGTGCTGACAGTGGGGATAGGATCCTTTGCAAGGATCTCCTTTATAGTGTCGATCTCTTCCGCTGTGTTAAAGGTATTAGCCAGTACGATGACACCATCGTATTCCTTAGGATCAAAGAGGTTGAAAATATGAAGCAGACTCCAGACAGGGCGGTTAACACCGGACGGCAGATGGTAATTGAGGAATATAAATATATCCGTACCGTCAGCTTCGGCTTCTTCGCGTATTCCTTCGAATACTTCGCTTAAAAACTCGCAGCTCCATCCGTTGGTCAGAACGGCTATCCTGTTTTTCTTCTCGGTCTTTTCTTTATGATCGCTCATTATAATGACCTCTCCACAGTGCGTTCTTGCATAAATCACACAAATTTTATTATATTCTAAGGGCTATTCGTTGTCAATGTGTCGGTTTGTGAGTGTTTGCCAGGTTGACATAAGAGTATTGCAGAAAAAATTTTTATTCATTAGGATATTGCATGGCAGTAGGCGATAACGGTTTTACAGGGCCGGTTACATTTTTGTTATGCTAAAAAATGGGCTTGCATTTCCCGGGAGAGAGTGCTATCATCGCGTCAAGTTGAAGCGGCGTCTGCCGCAGAGGTCTGTTGACCCCCTTACACGGTCAGTCAAGCAACCGTAGTCAGGGATAGTTCGATCAACAGCATTCCCATAAAAATATTGAGTATGTTTGAGTTTTATTTGTGTGTTTTACCGGCATTTCTTTGCCTGTAAGGAGGGTTTACAGATGCCTGTGGCGATGATGTTATGCCTGCTCCTTCTGTCAGTTTCGGCGGATCTGCAGACGGACAGGATACCTAATGCTTTAACTTTAACGGGACTGGCGGCCGGTCTGATCAACAGTTTTGAGCGGGCCGGCCTGCCGGGACTGGTTTCTTCGTTAACAGCGGCGGCAGCGATCTTTGGGATCTGCTATCTGCTGTTTATGATAAAGGCCTTGCGGGGCGGGGACGGGAAACTGTTAAGTGCCCTGGCTGCAATGACTTGCTTCGATACCGGGAAGAATATCCTGATCCTTTCTCTCCTGATCGCGTTGATGATCGGACTTCCCGCTGCGATAGCGACACGATTTAAGGCACGGACACGGATACATTTCAGTGTTCCCGTTCTGCTGGCCGCCTTAATAATGATGATCTGAAGGAAGGAACGGAAGACATGAAAGGGATAATGGCTTTATGCGATAAGGATGAGGAATATGTATACAGACTGCAGGAGCTGTTGAGCCGCAGGGAATCTTTTCCTTTTACGGTCAGCAGCTATACGGACAGGGAAGCCTTCAGGGCTGAACTGAAAAGGGGGCGTTTTGGCCTGGTACTTGCATCGGATGATTTTTACAGGGATGCACAGCAGGCAGATGAAGATAAAAGAGCGTTCCTGATGCTGCTTAAGGATAAGGACAGTGACATAGAAGCTGCAGTCTGCATAAACAAGTACCAGTCAGGAGAAAAAATCAGACAGGAGATCATGGACAAATATACACCGGAGGGAGGTGCGGCGATTGAAGGGGCCGGAGATAAGAAGACAGTGCTGACAGGGGTGTTCTCTCCGGTATGCAGATCGATACAGACGTCGTTTTCCCTTCTGATGGGACAGTTCCTGGCGAAGAAAGGCAGTGTGCTCTATCTGAACTTTGAACCCTTTTCCGGTCTGTCGGGATTGCTCAACAGTCCGGGGGACAGGGATCTGACGGATCTGGTCTATTACATGCAGGGTGGCAGGGAACGGCTGGTATATAAGCTGGAGAGCATGGTAGGGAATGTTAACGGACTGGATTATATATCGCCGGCATTCTCCTTTGTGGATCTGGGACAGGTAAGGGAAGAGAGCTGGCTGATGCTGATACAGACGCTTAAGGAATTGAAGACCTATGATCATGTGATACTGGATCTGTCGGAGATGGTACACGGCCTGCTGAATGTGCTAAGGGAATGTGACAGTATCTATACCATTTCCGACAGGGAAGGCCTGGCACTGTCGCGTATGGAGCATTATGAAGAATTATTAAAAAGCCTTGATTACGAGGATCTGCTGGACCGTTCAAAAAAATGTGAGCTTCCGCGGTTTAAGAAGATACCGTCGAGTCTGGAAGAACTGCCGTATTCGGATCTGGCGATGTATGTCAGGAAAATGCTGGAGGAAGAGAAATGAGGAACATGGAAGAGATAAAGAACAGGCTCAGGGAAAGTATCATGGGGCGTTTTTCCATGGACAGGGAGCTGAGTGATGATGAAGTCAGGGATATCATCGACACCACGATAATGGAATTCGGACGCAGTCTGGGACTGAGCCTTGAGGAAAAGCAGGAGCTTTCGAAGGACATGTTCTATACCATCAGACGCCTGGATATATTACAGGAGCTTACGGATGATCCAAAGGTGACGGAGATAATGATCAAAATCCTGAGGGGAGAAAAAGGGGGTGTTTTACGTGGAAATACGGGATTATTAGGGTGAGAATAATTTAACGGGAAAAAACATATTTTTTATATGGATATAGTTATCTGTGTTTAAGGAGAGGAAGAGATGTTTACGAAGAAGGAGAAGGAGATTATGTCTATCTCATATTTCATTGTTCTAAACGAAAATGAAGCTATGTATGAGCTGGAATCAAAGAGGACAGGGCAGATATGGGCTATTGTTCCTATATCTTTAGAACAGTCGGTATATTACAAGCTCCTGCACAAGTACCTCACAGAGGATAACTACCACTTTCAGACAGACTGTGGGAGCGTGCTGGATGCTGTCTTGGAGATCATCAATCATGATGATTACAAGCTTCATAACAGGAGTGGTCTTTTTGAAGAGGTATTAAAACAATATACATAATATTATTATAGGAGGGCTATCACAATGGTGAATTTGGAAGAAATCAGAGACAGGTGTAAAGAGATAGGCGATGAAATAGAGCGCCTGCTTATCGAGACTGGGGTTAGGGAGTATGGAGAGATCTGCATAGTTGGTCCAGGTGAGAGCATAGAAAGCCGCACGCTGTATCATATGTTACAGAAATATCTTCAGGATCTGGATTCGGCTTCGGTCTATTTGGAACAGGTATGTGCCGGAAAAGTTGAGCACGGAGTGGTCAGAATGGCTGCTGACGGTTCATATATCTTTCAGGGTAAGGAGTTAAGTGCCGGAGATTATGTTCAGGTTTTTGATAAAGACAGCCAGATCTGGCATCTTGCATTGATAGAGGATTGTTATGTGCCAGAAGGGCCGCGGTTTGTCCTTCAGGGAATGAAGGATGTTTCTTTGGACGGCTTGGAGATAAGACACGCAGGGCAGTATTTATCACAGGAAGTAGTATTTGACCATATAGATTAGCCTCCGAGGGAATCATTATAGACTGTTTCCATTAAGGTAGTTATCTGAAGGTGCCATATTCCACTGTACCCCGTTTCCTGTGCTGATACAGCTGATAGTCCCCTGCAGGTCGGTTCTAAACAGCTTGCACCCCCTTTGCTGGGTCATTTCCATGACTTCTTTGTGAGGGTGGCCATGGTCATTATATCGAGCACAGGATATAACTACAGCTTCCGGATTGACTGCATCCCAGAATGCTTTATTATTACAGCCTTGATTGGCGCTGCCATGATGCGCAGCTTTTATTATCTGTGCGTTTACATCGATACCGGCACGGAGTATGTCATCCGTTTCTTCGCCTGTAGCATCACCGGTAAAAAGGAATGAATCGTTTCCGTGCCTAACCCTGACAATGATGCTATAGGAGTTGATATCTTCATATGCCGCACCCTGCAGGGGGCCAACCACTTCATATGTGGCTGTGCCAAAAGGAATGGAAGAGCCGGCTTTAGGATAATATACTGGCACATTGTATTTGGAGATATATTTAGTGAGATAGTAATATGAACCGGTCTCCTTGGCATAGTCGGACATATAGATGCACCCTACACCATAATCTTCAATGATATTGGAGGCACCCTGAATATGATCGGCATCATTGTGGGTCAGAACCATAGTATCTATGGTTTTTATCTGATATTGGTCTAAAACAGCCTCTATGGTGGCTACGGATTCCTTTGGCCCGGCATCAATCAACATGGCAGAACCGTTATCTTCGATAAGTGCACAATCTCCCTGCCCAACATCAATAAAAGTCACTCTGAAATCGCTGCTACCAGTGTAGGGGATAGTTTCTTCTGGTGTAACTGTCGGATAAGATAGTGGCTCCTCTTGCGGATTGTCCTGAGGATAGGTGATCTGTTCATCCGTATCGGCAGGTATTTCCAGAATATCTGACGTCTCAGGAAGATCTGCAGCAGGATCCTGGGTCACATAGATGACATCCGGGAGAGTTGGCGTTGTATATGATACAGGTGGTTGGGTTGGCGTAATAGTGCTAACTTGATTATGAGCAGGATGGGGCTTATCATTATCCTTTTTTGAACATGCACGTATAATCAGTGCCAATACTATTGTTATTGCCACCAGTATAAAGACCACTTTTATTATGTGCTTTTTCATGTCTTCATTCATATCGTTTCAGTATGGCATGGCTATTATTTTAGATTTGCTATCGTACATCCCCTGTTTATTATAGTCCAATAGCTCTTATGTTTACAACTGCTTAAGAGGCTGCGCTGATTGCGTATTATCCGTCTTTTTGGGCCTTTTTTCTTAAAAAAACCCGTTTTTTGATGCCGTAAGTCCCATATATCGGACTCATATACGTTTTTGGCCTGTTACAATGAGGTCATAGTAAAGAAAAGCCTCGGATAAGAGGCAAAAAAGAAAAGGAGGAAAGCAGCCTATGTACGTTACAAGCAAAAAGTCAGCAGAAAGGATGATTCATGAAGAGAACTGCCGGTATGCTAAGATGATGGCACCCCGAAACAAAGTATTCTTTCATAGTGCTCAGGATGCTTATGCAAAAGGCAAGATAGCTTGCAGATACTGCTCCATGGTTATGAAGAAGCTCTCCTCCGAGATGACAGATATCCAGAATATCTGTGAAGCCAACGGGCTCAGCATAGCCTTTAATTATATTGATGGCACATTGGAAGTGACATCGCCCATGAGTGAGTGGAAAATAGCGCCTGTAGGGAATAAGGAGATGATGAATCTTTACCATAAGAACACCGCAAATTTTGATGATGGAACCTCTCCATATACGGGATACCATTTCCAGAGAGAATGGCACAGGTCAGTGCTTGAGCATCTTCGGGATATTGTTGAACATGACTGGTATAAAAAGCATCTTGAAGAGCAAAAACGGGCAATGACAAGGAAAGCGCTCATGAGCAGACAAAGGAGAATAGTGGCATTTCAGCAAGGAAGACATATTGAGAAGATGCGCAGCTCCAGAGTACACCATACATCAAGAGAAAACGTCAGATATGCCGCCGGCATGTGTTAATCAGGGGAGGGTCAAATAAAATGGCAGAAAAAGTGCTTTCGGTACATGCAAAAGAAGTCAGGGACCGCCAGGAAATAGTATTGTTCCTGGAAAAACATGGTTATGAGCTTGATAAGGCAGAACAAAGAAGTAAAGAAGAGATAATAGGCTACTTTCTTCCTATTATCGTAAACTTTACAGAAAAGACTTTCAAGATGATGGGAAATGTGACATGCGCTGCCGCAGCTTCATCCAAAGGCTGTATTATGGATAAAGACGAGTTTTATAAAATATTTTTGAAAGTAAATGATATAAACCCAAAGGGAAAGAAGGAGGGGATGTCATGAGCGTGGATACGATAGATCTCAGTCAGCTGGAACTGGATGAATATGATGATGATAACTAGACCAGGAAAGGAAGGACCATATTATGGGAGAAAACGCGAATTCCACAGAAAAAGAGCTGAGCTTTTCTGAGCTTGATGAGTTGATATCTGATGCTGATGCGGTTGAAGTAGATCTGGACGGTCTTGTTCTGGATCTTTGCACATTACAGATGTCTAAAAAAGTGCCGCACAAGTTCAAATGGATTGAAGACGCCCTCAATAATCCAAAAGAGGAAAAAGCTATGCCGCAAGAGCTTATAGACGCTTTGGACGAGTATGAAAAAGCCATCGGACCTGTTGGAACAGAGGGTTATCCGTATTCCGAGATAGAGCTCGCACATATCCTCAGAGAGTGTGTAAGGCTCGGCGTTGATATTTTCACGTACTTTGGAGAACCGCCACTTGGTCCGGGAGAGTGTGATT
>CAMVRS010000178.1 GCA_947169935.1 uncultured Lachnospiraceae bacterium | reverse complement strand
TGCAGGAGGAGACTGAAGCGGAATTCACGCTGCTTTCCAACGGCCAGCAGGTGGATAAAAGGATCTATCCGGATCTGCAGCAGATGTTTGATGACGCCAGGGCAGAAGGCGTTTATCCCATTGTAAGGGAGGGATACAGAACGCATAAACAGCAGACGGAAGTTTATGACGATAAAGTGGCCGCTTATATGAAAGAGGGTTATATAAGGGTGATAGCGGAAAAACTGGCAGGACAGTGGGTTGCGGTCCCGGGGAGCAGTGAGCATGAGCTGGGGCTGGCTGTGGATATCAACGCAGATAAGGATCGTTCTGATAACTATACGGTCTATTCCTGGCTGGCCGATAATGCATGGAAATACGGTTTTATCTTAAGATATCCCCAGGGGAAGGAGCGTATTACAGGCATAGATTATGAACCCTGGCATTACAGATATGTCGGGAAGGAAGCGGCTGAACAGATCTATGAAGAGGGGATCACCCTGGAAGAATATCTGGAGAAATGATCCGGTGCAAAATAATAAGGGAAAATGCCCTTAAATGATTGACAAATCCCATAAATATGCATGAAAATACATAGGGGAAGTGAATGTGTATTATGGGAAGTCAGAATATTAAAAAATTCTTTATCATACTTACCAACGTGATCATTATGGCGGCCATATTGATCTTTGTTGTCATATATTCCAGGATCGCTAACCGGGATTCTTACCGTATCCAGATAGAACATTTTGAAAACACCACTATTACCATGGAACGGGTGACGGAGAATTATCTGGAAGGCGAGCAGAATATCTGCGATGTATGGGCGCACTATATCAGCAGCAAAAACATGACTATGGAAGAGGCGGCAGCATATATCCGCGCTTCTCATGTGCTGGCAAATGCTTCGGCTCATCTTATAAGCCTGGATACGCTTACCGGGCTTTCAACGCGTCCGAAACAGGGAACAACCGATGACTATGCTGTTTCCTATGAGCGTGTTGATATCCTGGATAAAATGGAGCTGGATGAAGAGATCGGGAATTCCATAAACATTACCCGCGCTTACACCAATCCGATGAACGGGGAGCAGTCGCTGGCTTTCTGCAATATAGTCACATTGTATGATCCGGAAAGCAAAACCTCCGGGAAGGCGGCTCTTCTGCGCGTGATCCCCATCTATGAGCTGGAAAAGAAATGGGTATTTCCCCAGACGGAGCTTGTAAACGCCGCATTGTCTATGATCGACGGTAACGGTGATTATACCCTTAAGGGGAACAGTTTTAAAAACTCCAGTTTTTATGAGTTCTATAAATCTTATAACCATACGGATGAACAGGTGTGCAGGCAGCTGTTTGACAGGATCACTTCATCCACGGGCTCGCTTTCGATGCTGGATTCTCACGGACAGGAGTGCATACTTGCTTTTACGCCTGTTACCGATACTGCCGGGTGGACACTGCTTGGTCTGGTGCCTGCTAAGGATCTGCAGGCAGAAAAAGAAAACTGGCTGCTGTTTGGGGTGGTTTCTGCCGGTCTGCTGATATTGTTCATCTGTGACATGTTCTATATGCTTTCTCTTAACAAACGCCTCCAGCTTGCCGCCAGGGAGGCAGATGCAGCAAATAAGGCAAAGACCGATTTCCTCTCCACCATGTCCCACGACATCCGGACACCCATGAACGCTATCATAGGACTTACAACTATAGCCGGAAAAAATCCCGGAGATGCGCGGTCAACAGCAGAATACCTTCGTAAGATCAGCCTTGCCAGTAATCATCTGCTGACGCTTATCAACGACATTCTGGACATATCGAAGGTGGAGAGCGGAAAGCTGAAGCTGAGTCCACTTACATTCTCTGTCGTGGAAACGGTGGAGAACCTCGTAAATATCTCACAGCCTATGATCAAGGAAAAGAATCTCGAATTCAGTTTTCATATCAACCGGATGGAAAAGGAATACCTTTATGCCGATCAGCTTCGTCTGAACCAGATTTATATCAATATCCTCTCAAATGCCATTAAGTATACGGAACCCGGCGGACACATCAGCATAGATATGCGTGAGGAGGAGAGCAGCGAACCGGGCAGTGTAAAACTGGTCTATGTTGTGGCAGATACGGGCATAGGTATGAGTAAGGAATACATGGAAGTTATGTATCAGCCTTTCTCACGCCAGATAGACAGCCGTGTCAACAGTATCCAGGGAACCGGTCTTGGTCTGGCCATTACAAAGCAGATGGTGGAGCTGATGGGGGGGACGATAGACTGCGTCAGCGAACCCGGCAAGGGAACAACCTTTACCGTAGTGCTGGATATACCGGCAGCGGACAGGCAGAGGGAAGAAATGCAGCTGGATCATATCGATGTCCTGATAGTGGATGATGATGAGATCATGCTTCAGACAGGAGTTGATACACTTGAGGAACTTGGCGCGACGGCGGAGCAGGCGCGGAGCGGACCGGAAGCGCTGGGCATGATCGAGCACAGGCATCTTTCCGGACGTGATTATGATGTGATCATCGTTGACTGGAAAATGCCGGAAATTGATGGCATAGATACCATCAAACGTATACGCACGGAGATCGGCGCCAATACTCCGATCCTGCTTATTTCCGCATATGACTGGTCTGATATTGAAGATAAGGCAAAAGAGGCGGGAGTAAGCGGCTTCGTCAGCAAGCCCCTTTTCCGTTCCACTCTTTATGATAAGATCAACGATCTTATGGGTAAAGAGTCCAGATCCGTTGAGCCTGAAGATGATTATTCCGATCTGCAGGGTCTGAACATACTGGTGGCCGAGGATAATGATATCAATTGGGAGATCATTTCCGCCATGCTGGAAATGTTTGGGATCACCAGTGAACGTGCGGAAAACGGACGCGTATGTGTGGATATGATAAGCAAGGCGGAGGCAGGCAGTTATGCACTGATATTCATGGATGTACAGATGCCGGAGATGAACGGGCTCGATGCAACCAGGGCGATCCGTAAACTGCCGGATCCGGCGGCAGCGTCTATCCCTATCGTTGCCATGACGGCGGACGCTTTCTCTGAAAACATCACGGAATGCCTGAATGCAGGAATGAACGGGCATATTGCAAAGCCTGTGGATGTTAAACTGGTCATCAAGGAAATACGAAGAATACAGGAAGGAAGGTTATGATCATGAAAAAGGCAGCAGGTGTGTTATTGGCGTTACTGATGGTTCCGGGGCTGGCTGCATGCAGCACACCGAAACAGGAACCGGTGGCAGAGGAAGGTTTTAAGCCCTCTATGGATACTTCCGTAAGCGGCCATATAAAAGTTTATGGCGGGTACGACAATTTTGAGGCGCTGGAGGCTGAATTTGACCGATTCAATGCTCATTACCCCAATGTGGAAATGACGTATACGAAGATCGATGATTATAGCAATATGATCGGTACGGTACTGAACGGAAACGACGCACCTGATATATATGTCAATTATTCCTGGATGTACGGCCGGGAGCAATACATCGATTCAATAGAGCATGCAGAGGATCTGGCGGATCCGGCGCTGGGCTTTGATCTGAACTGTATCCGAAGCAACATTATCCTGAAAACCGGCGATGGCAGTCTGCCAATGGTCCCGGTTTTCTCAAATACCTACGGCATGCTGGTAAACAACAGCCTTTTTGAAAAAGAAGGTTTGAGCGTTCCCACTACTTATCAGGAACTGGTGACGGTCTGTGATGAGTTTCGCAAAAAGGGCTACGCCAATCCTTTGATGGGTTTTTCAAATGAGGAGACCACATCGCTTTTTACTTTGACTGCCTATCCTTTTTTCTGCGGAACTGTAGCAGATGATCCGGAGGCTGTCAGTAAACTCAACGCCCTTGATCCCGCAGCAGGAGAGTATTTGCGGCCCACCCTTGAGAAGACAGTTCAGTTTATAAAAGACGGCTGCGTTGACCTTGACGCCTGTGCGGAGATCGAAAATAACTATGATGCAGTGATCCTGCGATTTTTTGAAGGCGATATTCCCATGATGACCGGCTCGGGAGATACCGCTTCCGGAACCGGGAAACGTGAGAGCCGTTCTGAGGCGTTTACAGCAGCACCATTTACATACAGTTTTGTTCCCATACCTATGTCGGATGAAGGAGCAGTATTCCTTGATATGCCCAACCTCCAGTTCTCCGTTAATAAAGACAGTGCCAATCTTGACATGGCCAACGAGTTTATGCGCTTCCTGATCACATCTGAGGAAATGAACAATATGGCGCAGATAAAGGGGCTTATGCCGCCTACCAGAGATCTTTCTTTTAACAGTATGTATGCGGCGTTCGAAGCTGTTCCTGAATCGCGCATCCTGTCACCGGAGGAATTCGGGCTGACGGATGATGCAGTCAAACAGTTCAGAAAAGCAGTATATGGAGTCGGTACCGGATCTATGACCATAGAGGAGGCAGTGGCTGCTTATGGAACCTTTGATCAGTAAAAAAGATTGGATGGAAAATGAAAAAGGAAGGGAGCATCTTTGAATCATGATAGGAAATGAAAATAGTGAGGCATTGCAGGCTTCGAAACTATCGGAAAAGGAAGAAACTGTGGTATGGATGATGAAGATAACGGACAAGGAAAAGAAGATGCGGATGCTAAGGAACAGAAGTTTTACAAAGATTCTGTAACAGCTGAAGAATGTATTAAGATCTTCTCCGATTTCTTTGAAGGCTGGGGAGTTAAGACCGATGGCTGGAAATAAGCATGGAAAATCTGATATTTAGTCTGAATGCAACAATACCGATCTTTGCGTTAATGGTGCTGGGCTATCTGTTCCGGAAGATCGGATTGATCGATGAAAGATCAGCATCCTGGATGAATAAATTTGTTTTTAAGGCAGCGCTGCGCTTCTTGGTATTGCTTTTATCCACAATATCTATGGCGATGAAGCGGCCGGTATGGGACCGCTTATGATACTCGGCAGTGTCCCGCTGTATAATATATTTGCGGTGATCATTCTGATGCTGACGGCAGAAGGCGGGGAAGAGAACGGGCTGGATATGGGTAAGCGTATCTGGTCTACATTCCGTGGGATCATTACAAATCCCATAGTTCTGGGAATAGCAATAGGAATGCTGTGGTCCATACTGCGTATCCCTCAGCCAAAAGTGTTTCAGACAACTGTATCCAACATCGCTGCACTGGCTACTCCGCTGGGGCTGATGTCTATGGGAGCCACTTTTGAATTTAAAAAGGCATTAAAAGAAATCAAACCGGCATTGATCGCGTCATTTATAAAACTCTTTGTATTGGCAGCTGTGTTTCTTCCTTTGGCGGTCATGCTGGGATTTGCCGGAGAGCAGATCGTTGCGATACTTGTGATGCTTGGGTCGGCAACTACCGTAAGCTGTTATATAATGGCTAAGAGTATGGGGCATGAAGGAACACTGAGCAGCAGTGTGATCATGCTTACAACCTTTGGATGTTCGTTTTCGCTGACATTATGGCTCTATATTTTACGAACACTGCAGGTGATATAGTTAATGGGGGAAACTGAAATGTTCGAAAGCGAATTTGCAAAAACCGAATACATTGAGAAAGATAATGCTGTTTTCCATGTCTGGAAGAAAGAGGCACACTTTGATGACTACCGGAACCCTGTAGAGGCTTCACTTAAAATGTTAAGGGAACATGAAAACAGTATATTTATTGTTGATGCCAGAAACGGATTTGAAGATGTGAAAGAAGATGTTGAATGGGGATTTTCATATTTCCTGCCGGAATTAAAAAAGACCGGTTGTACGATATGGGGCTTTATTCTTCCGGAAGTATCTGACATCGAGGGTGAGATCGATCTTTGGACGAAAGAGATTGAAAAGAATTTTCGTGTGATCAGGGCAACATCATATGAAGCGGTTATTGAGCAGGCTGTTTCTATATAGTGTAAAGTAGGGAACGGGGAAGTGGGCTTTTGAAGGTAGTAGTTATCAGACATGCTGAGGTGGATTTTTGCTGGAACAGGCGATGTACGTCAGCCGGCTTTGACGCAGATTGCAGCGGATATGACAGCGCTCCGATCAAAGAAATAAAGTATGAAATCCCACTGTTTGGATATCAGAGAATATATATCAGTGAATTGTCCAGAAGCCGCAGTACTGCGGAGGTGTTGTTTCCGGAACATGATTATGCAGAATCCTGCCTTATAAACGAGGTGCCCCTCAGATCGGGTTTTGATACTGGGAAGAAGATGCCCTTGTGGTTCTGGAATACATTGGGACGACTCCAGTGGTTTACGAATAACAAAAGACAGGCTGAGGGACGTGATCAGACAAGGGAAAGAGCAAGGCGGTTTGTTGCGATGATCACCAGCGAGAACATGGATTGTGCCGTTGTCACTCATGGTTTTTTTATGCATACATTACTTCGTGAATTGAAAAAGGCAGGGTTCAGGATCAGCAGATCCTCTGCAGCCTATAAGAACGGGGAATATGTTGTAGCGGAAAGATAAAGGAAAAGAGCTGATTTTGGATTACAGTCAAATGAACTAATAGAGGGATCAGAATATGGCAAAACGGAAGAAAAACGTTGGGAGATGTTCCGTATAACAGATAAGGAGAAAAATGAATGATACTGATGGTCGTAGATACGCAAAAGGGATGCTTTAACGAGGAACTGTATGCTTTTGAAACGGTAAAGGAAAATATAAAACAGCTAATTGCTACCGCAAGAGAGAATAATGTTGAGGTCATCTACATACAGCATGATGATGGTCCGGGTACTGATCTTGATAAAGCTTCGGACAACTATGAAATATATGAGGAATTTGCACCGGAAATAGGAGAAAAACGTTTTGAAAAGAATGTAAACAGTGCTTTTCATCCTATGACAGGTTTAACAGAATACCTGCAGTCCAAGGGTGAAAAAGATATTATTGCAATTGGTGTATCAACTGACTATTGCATGGATGCTACGATTAAAAGCGGATTCGAAAAAGGCTTTAACATGTTTGTTCCTGCATATACAAATTCAACCTATGATAATCCCTATTTTGATAAGGAAACTGCCTACAGGTATTTTAATGAGTTTATGTGGGGAAGGCGTTATGCAAAGATAATTACTGTTGAACAGGCAATCGGCTTACTGGAATCTAAAATATCAGTAACGGATATATAAAGCAAATAGATCATGTTCCTTGCATTCGAACTTGGACTAAGGATGGTACCGGCTTAATGCGCCGAAGAAAAAACGGAGTAAGTGATAATGGATCAGCAAATAACGATAGGATTTAAAAACTGTATAGATCTGGCTGAACTGATGAAAAAGTATGATCACAGTTCCGGTGATTATGTAACGATGCAGACAGGTTATGACGGAAATATATATATCCTGCTCAATAAGAGTATTCCCGAGCGGATAGACGGTATGTTTGTTCCTGCTGAGTCAAACAGCATATTTGCAGTTCTGGTACTTCAGGTCGATTGGCATGAAGAAAAGATAATACAGGAAAAGTACTATGATCTGGGCGTTCAAAAAATGAATTACAGCTTTATCCAGCCGATCTCACAGGGCTTCCTGCTGGTAGCTGCCAGATGCAGATATAATAAAGGGAATCCGGATAAGAATGCATCTGTGATCGATCTTGACGGAAATATGATCAGGGAATTCTGTATCGGCGATGGTATTTCCCAATGCCTGTTTCATCCTGATATGGGAATAATCACCGGATATTTTGACGAAGGTATTTTTGGTAATTACGGATGGAAAGAGCCACTCGGAGCATATGGTGTCAGGGTTTGGGGCGATGACGGTCAGGATATATGGAAGGCAGATAAACAGATTTATGATTGCTATGCTATGAATGTTAGCAGGACGGGAGATATCTGGTATTATTACTATGATGAATTCAAACTTGTGAAGACGAACATAAAAGAGGCATATGACAGAGAATATATTCCTGAAATAAAAGGTGCTGATTCTTTTATTATCTCAGAAGATGAAACCACTTTGGTGATGGATAAAGGATACGATGCAAATGATGAATTTGCAGCAAAGAAGATACTGTACGATAAGCTTGGAGATGAAGTCCCGGTTACATTTATGTATGAAGGTAAAGAATGCAGGGTTCGTCTGATATCTTCATATGGTTCAAAAGCTGTATTTGTTGAAGATTGGAAGCATATGTTTATAAGGAGTTTTCAGAGCCTTTGCCCAGGCAATTGAGGGCAGATTAAAGGAGTTAAACATGCTGAGTGATATTGAATTGGCAGAGATTAAGAAAAGAGCTGATAATGCGACAAAAGGACCGTGGAAAGCTTTTGTTGAAGACAGGGATTTTGAGTGTGGTTCCAGCTTTATTCAGACTCAGGAAAAAGATATCGAGCTGACAGGCGCTACTGTAGCGGATTACGATTTTATAGCTAATGCAAGACAGGATATACCTAAACTGCTTGATGAAAT
>CAMVRS010000177.1 GCA_947169935.1 uncultured Lachnospiraceae bacterium | reverse complement strand
TGATGCGTTCCGCGCTCCACAATCTCTCCGTCTTTAAATACCAGCAGCTTATCACAGAACCTGCGGCAGGGAATCAACTTTCTCTTTGATCTGCCTGTTTACTTTCCCTTTTCAATATTGTACCATAACATGTGCTATGCACATCCTAAGCGATGCATCATATTCTGTGTACCGCTATTACAACGGTTCATAAATACGTGGACCTGATGCTTACCTGATAGCACGCATCTGAAAGCCTCGACGTAGGCAGAAATGATGCTTTCGGTACTCACAGGAAAAATATGCGAGGATAAATATATGAAGATTCTTATCGTTCCCATGGCCGCAATGGCAGAAACATCCGGTCCTTCTTCCAGGTGCCGGATCCTTGCAAAAGGGTTTGCGGAAGCAGGGTTGAAAGTTGCCACGTGCCGTGCGGAAGATGTTAACTACAGACCGATCGAAGGAATCAAAAACTACTATCTGGAGATTCCCATGCCTATGGGGCTTCCGGCTCCCATTGCAAAAAGGGTATTCCCCTTTGCCCAGAAGACAGGCATTACAGCAAGAAAACAGGTAGACAGCTTTGATCAGGTTCTCTTCATGACCGGAAACCTGGATTACAGCTATATTACTCACAGTGTCGCTTCCGTTAGCAAAGCGATCGAGGCATTTCATCCCGATATCGTCTATTCCGAATTTAATATCTCCGCTATAATCGCAGCACATAAAGCAAAAGTACCGCTCTCCTGTACTGTGAGCTACCCGACACAGCATGTGTATGCACACAAAGCGAAGCTTTCAAAAGGCCTTAACCGATATCTTAAGGAAGAAGGTCTTTCCGGGGTAGATTCTGCCCTGCAGTTATTCGATCTGGCAGATCGATCTTTCTGCCCGAGTATTCCGGAATTAGAACCGATAAAGAAAGAGCATGTCTTTTTCTGCGGCACCCTGAAAAAGAAAAGAGATTGCACCCCGGGCAGAAGCAGAAACAAGATCGTTGTCTATATGGGTAACGGTACCGTATCCGCCCGAAAAATGAAGAAGGTAATTACAGAAGCCTTTTTGAAAAGCGCGTATGAGGTCTATATCGCTTCCTCCTATCTGGAAAAGGAAGACCTGGGCAACATACATATCGCACCCCGCTGGGATTTTGAAGAGCTTCTGGATACTGCGGTTCTGTTCATCAACCACGGCGGACAGAACAGTATTGCGGATGGTCTGCTCCATGGCGTTCCCCAGATCATGATCCCCGGAAAGGTTTTTGAGAGAAAATACAACGCAGACAGCATCGAAAAGAATAACGCAGGAGCCACCCTTTCATCGGAGGAATTTACATCCGACAGCGTCCGCAGGACCGCTGAGCAAGTGATCGGTTCGGAAGTAATGATGGAAAATGCACGAAAACTTGGCGACAAGCTTGTTAGCGCTGGAGGCATCGAGACGATCCTCCAAGAGATAAGAAAACCGGCCACACTGTAGCAGCCGGTTTTTGTAATACACATCTTTTCTTTAAGGCTCAATCCTCCCCGACCAGATGTACCGTCCGGTAATCATGTCCGGTTGCAGGCAGGAACTTTTCCAGCACATCCGCCGTTTTCATCTTCAGGCTTGATGTACATACACAAGGATGACAGCCGAGATATTCTCCCTTCAGAACATCCTCATCGATCAGAAGCTGTACCGCGTGGTTTTTATCATGCTTTTAAAGAATCCTCTTTGTTATCTGACCTGTCTGTACAGATCCTTCTTTTTTAATCCGTTGGCTTTTACGCCCTGTGACCAGCTCAGATTACCGGCGAGCATATAAAATGCCCTGGGGAATTTATTGGGATCTGCATAAATATCTTCCATCAAAGATGCCCTATCGATCACTCCTGCCAGTTTTCTGAGTCCTTTCCCCACATTCGCCGCCGGTCCTTTTTCAATGTTTTTCCCTGTCATTATCTTTCCCATCATCTCTCCGGCTCCTATCGCGAGCCCACCGCAATATGAATAGTCGCATTTTTCACACCACATACGTACCATCCCCATAAGATTCCCTATCTGGGAACTCTCATAAAATCCCATATTGGCGATAACATAGACCTTCTTATTCCCTCTGCGGCCCGATTTTTCCATCCATTCCATAAACCTTAACGGTGCCGAAGGTATCCCGTCCACATAAAGCGGCATGCCAAGCACGATCATCTCCGCATCATCCATTTTCTTCCCGAGCACTTCCGGACTGCTTATAAAAGGCCCGATATTGATCTGCTCAAAAGGAATATGCAGCATTCCCGACAGAAGGTTCAGAAATCTCTTTGTATTGGCATTATCACCTCTTAAACTGCAGTTAAGCAATACCGTTTTCTTTCCGCCTGTTGACGGTACATTTTCTTCCGGCGCTTCTGTCTTTTTCTCTTCACATTCTTCAAACTCCACAGCCTTGATCCTACAGTGCAGATTTCTGCAGACTGCTTCAGCATACGTTTCTGCTTTCCTTTTCTCTGTGTCAGTCAGCCCGCTTCCCCTAAAGATAAACGTTATCGTTTTTTCCTCCGGATATCTTGACTTGTGATGCATTTCTCCATCCACAATTTCAAAAAACGGAAGAACAAAACTTATGCTTCTGTCCAGTACATTCTTAACGTAACTGCTCACACCGCCATAGGTATAACGGCTCATGATCACCACTTCGTCAGACCGGTGAATCATTGCACCCATTCGATGATACCCGTCCCGGATAACGCACTCTCCGGGATTTTTCACCCAGCATCCAAAGCAGCCTGCGCAGGGCTTTATCCGGCCGTCATCTGCTATGACCTTCCAGCCTTCATAACGGCCGGCGATCTTTTTATACTCTTCATCATCCATATCGTGGATTAGTAATTTCATGATTTTTTCCTTTCCTGACTTCGTTATTCTATCCCTGATCTACAAGGTGTTATGGATCATTACCGTATTATTTCTTATACCTTTTAGAATACATAACGATCATAACCCCAATGCTGACGGCGATCAGCGCTGCCGTATAGATTACCATACGACCGCTATCCATCGCGCTTCCGAACATCCTTGCCTTAAATGTAAAGGTATCTCTGATCGCGTTCCCAAAAGCGCCGTTGTCCAGCCCGCCAATATTCTCATCGATATGATCAAGGATCCCTCCCATCAGCGCGTTTCTGAGCAGTATCGTCACATGACTTCCCGGGAAGAGATTGCAGACCGTCTGTACATTGTCGGAGAATGATGAAACCGGTATATACGCCCCAATCACAAAACCCGATACTGCTGACAGGATCCCGAAGAATGCGCCGCATGCCGATGCCGATCTGAAAAACTGCACGATGATCATAAACAATGCAGTAGACGAAATGCATCCAAACGCCGTGACCAGATATGCCTTTGCGATCGCCGCTCCCGACATATGTACATTCCCTGTAAGGGAAAGTATAACAAGGCCTGCCGTCAGTATGATCCCGGTCATAAGGATTGCGCTTATGGCTGCGGCACTGAAATAGGCCAGTACGATCTGCCATCTGCGGATAGGAGTCGCGAGGATATCCTGATCTACGTTGTTTTCCTTATCTCCGACAACAGTTGATAAACAGTTAAACGGAACCGTTATCATAGCCGAACCCAGGATGCCCGTCAGCAGGATCATGCTTGTCATCATATCCAGATCCTTGGGTTCTATCCTGTCCTTCAGCAAAGGAATAGCGCCGATCACATCATTGATAGCATTCACAAACGTACCTTTCAAAAACAAAAGATACAGAGCAAATACGATCATCGATGTCAAAAGTGAAAAGATAACCGATTGTTTATCCTTAAAGTATACCAGTATATTCCTTCTGGTCAGTCCTGCGTACATTCTCATGCTTCCATCTCCCTTCCCGTAAGATTTAAAAACACATCATCCATAGTTCCTTTGATCACTTCATAATCCACGATCTTTGCCCGGTTCTTGTACAGTGTATCTGTAACAGATCCTGTAAATCTTATATTGTAATGATCTGCTTCGTAAGTCCATTCCTGCCCCTTCAGCACCTCTTCGTTCTCAGCTTTCTTTTCCGTATACCAGACCAGCTTTGACGATGCGTAACGGCTCTTGAGCTCCGAAGGCGAACCCGATGCTATGATATGTCCTCTCTCCAATATCTTTACATTATTTGCATCCACGGTCTCTTCCATATAGTGGGTGGTTAAAAATATCGTAAGCTGTTTTTCTTTTTTCAGTGTCCGGATATGATCCCATACCATCTTGCGTGATCTCGGATCCAAGCCGGTGGTCGGCTCGTCAAGAAACAATATCCCCGGTTCATTGATCAGTGCCCTTACGATATCCACTCTTCTTCTCTGACCGCCTGATAGCCTCTCGTATCTCCGGTTCCAGATATCCGCGATCTCAAAGCTGTCCATATACGGTTCTAGGCGGGCTTTGATCTCTTTTTTGTTAAGACCGTAATAAGCGCCTCTGGTCATCAGATTCTCCGCCACGGTAAGTTTCTTATCCAGCACCGAATTCTGAAATACGATCCCTATCCGCTTTCGGATCTCATCATCTTCTTCGCCCAGCTTACGTCCGAATATCCTTACATCTCCGGATGTTTTTCCCAGGATGGTACACAGTATATTGATGGTCGTTGATTTGCCTGCTCCATTCTCCCCAAGAAAAGCAAAGAGTTCGCCTTCCTTTACTTCAAATGAAATACCATCCACTGCCGTGAAACTGTCATATTTCTTTACCAGATCTTTTACTATTATCGCATTTTCCATTTGATTTTTCCTCCCTTGAAAAATGTATACCACAGGCATCTGCACAAAAAAAGAGCAACCCGACCAACATGCATAAACACGTGACCAAGTTGCATTATTTTCGATCAATAGCGGAACGTTTTATCTTTATTCCTCGTCCCTTATCTCGCCGATAGCCTGATTGATCTTCTTTTCATCGGCTCTGAACATCCATATCGTATATACCCATACGGCGCCATAGATCAGCACATACAACAGCAGGATAAAAAGATATTCCCTAAGATCCGTATACCATTTAAACAGATATCCGCATAAGCTTACGACCAGAAGGACCGAAATGCAGTGAAGCACTTCCGCCAGATGTATACTGACTTTTGTATTCTCATCTGCCCAATAGAGTATCAGGGATGGCAGTGAACACAAAAAACCCGTGATGATGATCGATATGGGGATAAACCACTCCCATTGGATCATCTCCTGGCCATTCGTAAAATACAAAACCACCGTCCGGATCCCCATCCCAAGCAGGATCCCGGTAGATATCATCAATGTCTGGTTATATATCAACTTAGCTTTACTCATAGTTTCACACTCCGAGTTTCTTCTTCAGATCTTTTACATAGCCACGGGAAATGATGATCCGCTCTCCGTTTAAAAGCTCCACGCTCATCCTCGCATTCAACTCTGCCCGCACGGACCGGATCTTTCGGATATTAACGATCATAGCCTTCGAACACCGCAGAAAAGGAAACCCCATGATCTCTTCCAGTTCGTATAGCCTGTACTTCGTCTCATAACAGCTGTCTTTGGAATACACATAAGTCCTTTTATCGACCGATTCGATATAATAGATCTGATCGTAACGGACCATAAGCGTATCGCTGCCCGAAAGCACCGGGATACTGTTTCCACTGTCCCGGAGAAGATCGACTGCTCTGCGTATGGTGTCGGTCACTTCAACAGCGCTTATCACTGCGCCTTCGTCCTCTTCTGTTTTTACCTTTTTGATCTCGACTTTCATGTATTCCCCGATTCCACAAGATCCTTTGCGATATTACGGATCTATTGCGCATACTATAATATCCATCACACCGGATTATACTCTTATTACCGGATTTTCTCAACTCCTGATCCGTATGCTCATAATAAACAGAACGTATAGCTTTCCATTCACAGCCGGACCGCGCGCTTACAACGCTCACGGCCCAAAATATATAGCATGAGATATAAAGAAGTTACCTGTTGTACCGGGATAACAGAAAGGATATACTTATAGTAAGCGCAATAAATAATTGCGTTTACTATATATATTTATTATGATGCTCTAAGCGGCGACATCTCAGATGTGCGGCTCCGTAACGGAGTGACAGAAGATCGAGACTGTGCATATGACGATCACTGACTATTACCACCCCTGTATCAGAAATGCCTTGATTCCTGGAAAAAATATGCTCCGGATATGGAGATAAAGATCTGGAATCTGAAAAACCACGGGGACGGACCTCGTGGTTTTTCGTGTTCACTTAATTATAACATACTGTTAAGCCCTTCAAGTATGGATCCGCAGGCCCAGGGCATAAGCGCAAACCATGTTGAAGCTACGCTTCCGTCAGGATAATGCTCCGTGAGCAGTCCCTGACTATGACAGAATCTCTCCGACATCCATCCTCTCTTGCCGTAATCAAACTCCCGGTCGAATGTATTATGACACTGACAGCTCCACAATATCGTATCATTCAGACGCTTTGCAACATACTCATCATTCCTGTGGCTGAGATAATACTTTATCTCTCCGATCACGGATGAAGACATGGGATGGATATGCGGATTCGTTACGGAAGTTATGCTCCCACCGCAGCTTGACCACCCCACTTTACTGAGAGGCGGCACCTTTATTGGCGAATTATAACAGAACTTAAACGTAAACTCGTAATACAAGGCATCCCGCATATGATCCAGTAAACCATCTTCCCCTGTCATCTCGTGCAGATACCGCACTGCCATGCTATAGCTCAGAACACCTTCCGAATCAATATTCTTGTCAATATCCAAGGGGCCTCCGTAACACTCTTCGTGACAGATATAAGCCTTATGGTACCACTGTTCGCTTTTAAGCAGACCTTCCAAATATTCTCTCCCGCCTGTTATAAAGCAATAAAAGGCTGCCGCCGCCATACACCATGCTCCGGAAAAAGAATCGTACGCCAGCCCTGCTCCCGATCTGTCCGAAAAGATATAAGGATATTCTCCGTCGGCATTGCGGCTCTGTTCGGTAACTGCGATCACACCCTTTGCATATTCCAGCCAGTCAGCATGTATCGTCCCCGCTTTCTTTTCCCACTCGTATGCCTTTAACAGCAGATAAACAGCCTGCCCCACAAGATATGCCGCGTGTCCCGGAGCCGGCTGTTTATCATACCACCAGCCTTTGTTGCTCCATACTCCGTCATTCTCTGCTGTAAAAGGCAGACCGTTAGCCGGATTGATACTCGTTGATACGATATGTGAAATACTGTCCAGTGCCTGCTCCCGCATCTTAGGATCTCCAAGGGTATGCGCCGACATAAGCATAGGTACCGATGCCGCCAGTCCGTTGGTCCATGAGATCGACGGAAGTATCCTGTACTCATATCCTTGCGGTTTATCAAACACAAAACCCGAATAACAATGTTTGTCTGGAATCCATGCATCACTTGCTATCGCTGTGGAAATATCCCGGATCGTATCAGGCGCCGACAGACACTTTCTCGGCTCTTCATGAAACATATCGTATACAGGAATAAGCGCATCATGAATACTTCTCTCATCTTCAGCGCAAAACTCATAGCAATAAAGCTGTATCGTGATCTTTCCGTCTTTTTTGATACTGATGCAGTTATCTGATAGCTCTTCTCTTTTCGAATACTTATGCGAATTCGTAAACAGATACGGTGCATTTTCATAACCCAGGGTATACCACAGCTCCCCCTTTTCAAGCGAGCAGCCAAATCCCGCATACTGCAGGAACTCTCCGGATCTTCCCGGGTACCACTCTGTCACATTGTCATCTGCATATAGAAAATAGGGTGTTGCAGCCAATCCTCTTACATGCCCATCCGCATATGCCAAAGCGCAGGGATGCGATAATCTGTCTGCTCTCACCATCCACCAGGGACTGGAAGGAAACTCACCTTCCAGCCGAAGGCGCGGAGTAAGGCTGTCTGTCTTAAGCGGAGCTTCTCCGCGATTGGTCCCATACATAAAACCCGGAAGAAAGAAACGCGGAGATCCGTATCCGACAGGCATAGCTATACGGATCACGCCCTCAAAATCTTTATCTGCATTTATCGTTACCAAAAGCCGATCCGATATCGTATCCTGTCCCAGCTTATCCGTTTCAACATTAAGGCCAAAAGCCGGGAGTTCTGCATATTCCTCTCCTCCGTTTTTACTTCTTGCACTAAAGATTAACTGTAAAAAAGATTTCTCACTCATTCCCTGTCCTTTCATTTTAAAACGATTCCCTCAGGAAAACCATGAGGTCCGTCCCCGTGGTTTAGGTGGTTTCGATGCGTATCTTACCGGATATTTCCGGCAGCTTTATCCTATACTTTTCTGCCAGCTGAGGCCCGCAGGCTCCGGAGCCTACGCCGGCCATGGCAAAATCTGCACAGATCACATTGTGCTCACACTTTTCAAGTTCAAAAT
>CAMVRS010000176.1 GCA_947169935.1 uncultured Lachnospiraceae bacterium | reverse complement strand
GCTTGTTCTTTCCCTTGGCTTTTCGGGATTTCTGGTATATCAGATAGAGATGCAGAAGCAGGCATACGCACAGCTGCAGGCGCGGGAAGAAGATGCCCTGGCTCAGGTCGGGGAATATCAGCGTGCTCTGGCAGAGCGGGAAAGCGCAGAAACATCGGCACCCGCAGAGATAAGCGAACCCGATCAGCAGCCTTCCGGCGTGACGGGGAGCATTAGCGTGATCGAAGATCCTTCCTCTGTTTCGGAGGATGATCCGTCTGCAGATGATCAGCCGGCCATAGTCAGTGCGGATAGCGTTTTAACCCAGACCCAGACACCTGCCACGGCTTCGATAGCGACGGCATCAGTGGTTCCCCAGGGAGTTCAGGATCTGAGGGATATAATGATGGCGGCTGCGCTTAAGGAAGGCGGCGGCCCCATGACTGCGGTAAGGGCTGTCTTTAAGGATTATGCTTTTTATACCGTGGATAAGGATACTTACGAATTTGCCCCGCTGCTGGATAATGTACCTCGCAATACCATCAGGGAGGATCAGATAGTAAAGGATGACGACGGCACCATTCATTATATGGTGGACGGAGTTGATAAGGGCATACCCATGATAGATGTGTCCGAATATCAGGGCGTGATCGACTGGAACAAAGTGGCTGCATCCGGCATAAAGTATGCGATGATACGCGCGGGCTACCGCGGCTATGGCAGCGGCAAGCTGGTGGAAGATAAATATGTGGATGATAATATAAGAGGCGCTGCTGCGTCCGGTATTAAGTTCGGCGTTTATTTCTTCTCCGAGGCCGTGACGGAAGCGGAGGCCAGGGAAGAGGCGCGCGTCTGCATTAACCACCTGAATGGTTATACGCCGGATCTTCCCATAGTCATCGACGTGGAGCACATCAATTACGATGAAGCCCGTGCGGATGCGCTGGATATGAAGAGCCGTACCGATGTGACCCTGGCTTTTGTTGATGAGGTAAGGCAGGCAGGCTACAAGCCCATGCTGTATACAGGTCTTCTGGTCTATTTCCATTATCTGGACCAGTCCAGGATCTGCGACCTGCCTTTATGGTATGCTTTTTATTCGGAATATTTATATTTCCCTTATGAGTTCAAGTGCTGGCAGTATACCGACAGCGGCAGTGTCCCGGGCATCAGCGGCAAATGCGATATGAGCATCTGGACCACCGACCCTATGGGACTGTAGCGGGAAAGGCTCTTTACAAAGAAAAATTCCTGTGATAGAATAAGCGCGTTTCAAAATAATAATTGAAGGATTCTTCGGGGCGGGGTGAGATTCCCCACCGGCGGTGATAAGCAAAAGCTTTAGTCCGCGAACCGTATTCTTGCAGATGCGGCCGATCCGGTGCGATCCCGGAACCGACAGTGAAGCAGCTAAAGGCTGCACAGTCTGGATGAGAGAAGGAGCAGAGCTGTGTTTTTTGGTATGGCTTGTTTTTTCGCCCCGTGGCATATGCTGCGGGGCTTTTTCGATAGGATTCCTTCAACAAGATCCTAAGGAGGAAGAAAATGGATAAAAAAACTTTACTGGAAAATGTTACCGAAAATGCTGCGTATGTGGGCGGGATACTTGCGATCATAGCAGGTCTCTTTGTTCTGGCTGTGATCTTTGAGCTGATCTCAAGGAAAAAGAACGGCGAGACAGGCCGCGTGTTCACTACCAGGAAGATAGTTATGTGCGGTATGTTCTCCGCACTCTCCGGAGTGATCATGCTCTTTGAGATCCCTCTGCCTTTTGCACCCACATTCTATAAGCTGGATTTCTCCGAACTGCCTGTCCTGATCGGTGGATTTGCATACGGCCCGGCAGCAGCGGTAGTTATGGAATTCCTTAAAGTGCTCATCAAGCTGGTGATCAAGAATACCAGCACCGCTTTTGTCGGAGAGTTTGCTAACTTTGCAGTAGGCTGCAGCCTGGTACTGCCTGCCAGCATCATCTATTCCATGAAGAAGACCAAGGGCACCGCTATAGCAGCCCTTGCAAGCGGCACTGTGATAATGACTGTATTCGGTACTGCATTTAATGCACTGTACCTGCTGCCTGCCTTTGCGGCACTTTACGGTATGCCCATGGAAGCCATACTGGCTATGGGAGCAGAGGTCAATCCTCTTGCAGGAGGCGGTCTGGTAAGTTTTGTGATCGCCTGTGTGGCTCCCCTTAACCTGATCAAGGGTACCGCAGATTCCATCATCTGCCTGGCTGTTTACAAGCGCTTAAGCCCTATCTTTAAGAGCGAAGCAAAAGCCGTCCGCAGGACCGAGGCAAAGAGCGCGGAGTAACGGTTGAAAATATCATTTTGTGTGATTCACCTGTCATTCTGAGCTGGTCTTATGTCATTCTGAGCCGGTCTCCTGTCATTCTGAGCGAAGCGAAGAATCTTTCTGAAATTTGATTTTTTTAGGCATTTCTGTTATGATAACTGTCGGAACTATGTTCCGACAGTTTTTTATATTGTCAAAAACAGGGATGATATACAGGAAATGGCAGAGGAAAAAGATACGATCGAAGATATAAAAGAAACCGGAGAGGCTGAAAGCAGTGCAGATGCCGGATCCGGGGAAACAGAAACAGCGGAGAGTGCCGCAGAGACTGAGGAAGAGGAAGAAGCAGTCCTTGAATTTGACGTTATGATGTCATCGGGAGTGCTCTACGACTATCTGCTGCGTCACAGTTATTCATCTGCGGTGGGTCTGCTGGGGAGTTGCTTTGGCGCCTTTGGCATCATAATGTTCTTCTGCTACGGGGGATGGCTGTATCTTATCATGGGCATCATAGTGCTTGTATATCTGCCGGTTACGCTTTTTAAGCGTTCAAAGATGGTGATGCTTACCAACCCCGCATATAAGCAGCCCCTTAAATACAGATTTACGGAAAAAGGCTATACAGTCAGCCAGGAAGAGGCGCGCAGCAGCGTGGAATGGAGCGGCTGCAGGAAAGCCATATCCACAAAAAAGAGCATCATCATATATACAGGAAAGAACAATGCCTCCATTTTCCCCAGGGAACAGATACCCGGGGGAGCATCTGCCCTGATAGGGGTGATAGCCAGATATATGGAGCCTAAGAGGATAAAGATAAGATATTGAGCGAGAGGTTTTTTGAAAGCCACAGCGCGGAAGAGACCAGAGCCATAGCGGCGGAACTGGCAAAGGAAGCGCAGGCGGGAATGATATATGCTTTCAGGGCAGAGATGGGTGCAGGCAAGACCGTCTTTTCCCAGGGCTTTGCAAAAGGCCTTGGTATAGAGGGACCGGTCAGTTCCCCTACCTTTACGCTGCTTCAGGTCTATGAAGGCGGAAGGCTGCCGCTGTATCACTTCGACGTATACCGTATAGAGGATCCGGAGGAGATGCAGGAAGTGGGGCTGGATGAATATCTCTTCGGTGACGGGGTCTGTCTGATAGAATGGTCAGAGCTCATTGAGGAGCTGCTGCCCGAAGGCTGCATCAGGATAATTATCGAAAAGGATAAGAGCGGTGATTTCGACCACCGTGTTATAAGGGTGATATCATGAACATACTGGCACTGGATTCTTCGGGAGGCGTGGCGTCGCTGGCAGTTATGTGCGACGGCCGCATTATCGGGGAATACAGCATCGATCACAAGCTTACACATTCACAGACGCTGATGCCCATGCTGGATGAGCTTAAGTCGCGTATTGAATATGAGCCTGCAAAAACGGATATCATAGCAGTGGCTGCGGGGCCGGGTTCTTTTACCGGGCTGCGCATTGGTGCGGCTGCGGCCAAAGGCATGGCTTTTGCCCTGGGCTGCGATATAATGCCGGTGCCCACGCTTGATGGTCTGGCTTACCGATTCTGGGGATATAAGGGGATCATCTGCCCGCTGATGGATGCCAGGAGAGCACAGGTATACAGCGGCGTCTATACATTTGAAAAAGATGTTTCTTGGTGACGGTGTGGATGTTCATGCCGGCAGGCTTAAGGAAAGACTTAAGGACCGCTGCATCATAGCCCCTGCGCATCTGCGTTACCAGAGTGCCGCTGCCGTGGCAGTAAGGGCTGAAGAGATGCTGGCACAGGGCATCAAAGCTACGCCGTCAGAGGATTTTGCACCGGAGTATTTAAGAAGGAGCCAGGCAGAGCGTGAGCGTGAAGAGCGCCTGGCAGCAGAGAGTTAGATGGCTGTCATATACCGCAGGATGTGCAGAGAGGATCTGGATGCCGTGGCGGCACTGGAAGCAGCGGCGTTCTCCAGACCCTGGAGCAGGGGCGATTTTGAAAAATGCCTGGAGATGTCGGAGCGCATCTACTGCGTAGCGGAAGCAGACGGAAAAGTTGCCGGAGTGGCCGGCCTTATCTGTTCGCCACCGGAAGCAGAGCTTTTGAATGTATCGGTTGATGCTGCGTTAAGGCGGAAAGGCATAGCGGAAGGGCTTCTTAAGGCACTGATCGATGAAGGGGAAAAGGCCGGGATAGAAGCCATCGTGCTGGAAGTAAGAGAAAATAATGAGCCGGCAAAAGCCCTTTATCAGAAGCTTGGATTTAAGGAAGAGGGCAGGATCAAAAAGTGTTATTCGGATCCGGTGGAAGACGGCTTGGTTTATTGGTACAGAAAGGAAAGCTGATACATGCTTGAAGTGTGTCTGTTAGGGACAGGCGGAATGATGCCCATGCCCCGGCGGTATCTCACATCGATGCTCGTAAGATATAACGGGCTCAGCATATTGACAGACTGCGGCGAGGGCACGCAGATAGCACTGCGTCAGGCAGGATACAGTCCCAATCCCATAGGGATCATGTGCTTTACGCATTATCATGCGGATCATATAAGCGGGCTGCCGGGCATGCTGCTCAGCATGGGAAATTCCGACAGGACGGAGCCGCTTTTGATGATAGGCCCACGCGGCCTTGAGAGGGTGGTAGGCGCCCTAAGGGTTATCGCACCCGAGCTGCCCTTTGAGATAAAGTATCGCGAGATAAAGGAAGCTTCGGAAGATATAGCCTTTGAAGGCGGTTTCATCAGAGCCTTCAGGGTAAATCATAATGTGACCTGCTACGGTTACAGCATAGAGATAAAACGCAGCGGGCGTTTTGATGCGGAGGCTGCAAAGGCAGCAGGCATCCCTCTTAAATACTGGAACCGCCTGCAGCATGGTCAGATCATTGAAGAAGACGGCGTGCGCTATACGCCGGATATGGTGATGGGGGCGGAACGCCGCGGACTTAAGGTGACTTATTCCACGGATACCAGACCTACCGACAGCATAGCAGAGAATGCTAAAGATGCCGATCTTTTTATCTGCGAAGGCATGTACAGCGAAGCGGATAAATTCGAAAAGGCACTGGAACATAAGCATATGATGTTTAAGGAGGCTGCGCAGCTTGCAGCCAAAGCACAACCTAAAGAGATGTGGCTTACGCATTACAGCCCGTCGCTCTTTAAGCCCGAGCAGTATATGGATGAAGTCAGAGCCATCTTCCCTGCGGCCAAAGCAGGAAAAGACGGCATGAGCGTGGATCTTAATTTTGACGAAGACTGAATGAAGAAGCATGTAAAGACGATCGTTATGATGATCTTTATCGTGGTAGTCCTTGTGGGGGTCTACCTTGCTTTGTCGCGCCGTAATAAGGAAGAGACTTCGACGGATAACGCAGCGGCACGCAGCGTACAGGATATGACCCAGAGCCAGAAGCTGATAGCCGAGGCTGCATATAAGGATTATCCCTCGACTCCGGTGCAGCTGTTGAAATATTATAATGATATAACTACCTGCTTCTATAATGAGGATTATACCGAAGATGAGCTGCGGGCGCTGGCGGTCATAAGCCGTAAGATGCTGGATGACGAGCTGGTGGCACAGCAGTCCGATGAAGCATATTTCAGCCAGCTTAAAAAGGATATTGCAAATCTTAAACTGCAGGGCGATTACGGAACCACCATATATAAGATAGATGTAACGCCCTCAATGGACGTCGAATATTTTGAACATGAAGGTTATGAGTGTGCCCGCCTTTACGATACCTTTACCTTAAAGCAGATGGTGAGCGGCACTATATATTATCCCGTTGTGCGTTATATATACGTTATGCGCAGGGACGAAGAGGGACATTGGAAGATCCTCGGATTTAAGAAGGAAGAGGAAGGCGCGGAGAGCGCATCCGGCACACCCATGCCCAACGTGGGGTTGTAACTATGAATGATATAAAAATATTAGCAATCGAATCATCCTGTGACGAGACAGCAGCGGCTGTTGTGGTAAACGGCCGTGAGGCTCTTTCCAACGTCATTTCATCACAGATAGACATACATACACTGTATGGCGGCGTGGTGCCGGAGATAGCATCGCGCAAGCATACGGAGAGGATCAACAGGGTTGTTGATAAGGCTCTTAAAGACGCCGGCGTTACACTTGATGAAGTGGATGCGGTGGCGGTTACCTATGGCCCGGGACTTGTGGGAGCACTGCTGGTGGGAGTTTCCTTTGCAAAAGGACTTGCATTTGCGGCAGGCAAACCGCTGATAGGAGTCCATCATATAGAAGGACATATATGTGCCAACTTCCTTCAGTTTAAGGAACTTGTGCCGCCTTTCCCCTGTCTTATAGTTTCGGGAGGGCATACCACATTAACCAGGGTTAAGGACTACGGTGAATACGAGATACTTGGCCGCAGTTGTGATGATTCTGCGGGAGAAGCTTTTGATAAAGTGGCCAGGGCTATAGGGTTAGGATATCCGGGCGGTCCCAAGATAGACGCTCTTTCAAACGAAGGCGATGCAGAGGCAATAGCTTTTCCGAGAGCAAAAGTAGACGGATCGGAATTTGATTTTTCTTTCAGCGGGCTCAAGTCTGCAGTGTTGAATTATCTTAATTCATGCGCGCTGAAGAAAGAGGAGGTCAATACAGCGGATGTGGCGGCTTCCTTCCAGAAAGCTGTGGTCGATGTGCTGGTTGAGCATTCGATGCTGGCT
Source organism: uncultured Lachnospiraceae bacterium (assembly GCA_947169935.1). Lineage (GTDB taxonomy): Bacteria > Bacillota > Clostridia > Lachnospirales > Lachnospiraceae > NK4A136. The sequence continues at coordinate 1,465 of CAMVRS010000176.1, read as the reverse complement.
CTTGAAAAAGGTGGAGAAAAACGTTTTGCCATAGCAGGCGGAGTTGCAGCCAACAGACATCTGCGTGCTGCTTTTGAAAAAGCCTGCAGTGAAAGAGGCGTGGAGTTTTACTGCCCGCCGCCTGTGCTTTGCACTGACAATGCGGCGATGATAGGATCTGCGGCGTATTTTGAATATATTAAAGGAGTGCGGCACGGCCTTGATCTGAATGCCATGCCGGCCCTCAGACTGGGGGAACGGATTTGAACAATGCAGCGGTAGTATTATCTGGTGGAAGCGGGAAACGCATGGGCGCAGATGTGCCCAAGCAGTATATGGAACTATACGGGCATCCTTTGATCTATTATGCGCTCAAGGCATTTGAAGACAGCTTTGTGGATGAGATCGTGCTGGTCTGCGGCGCGGGCGATGAAGAAATGTGCCGTAGAGAGATAGTAGATAAATATGCTTTAAAAAAAGTAAAGAAGATAGTCTGCGGAGGCAGGGAACGCTATCATTCTGTTATGAACGGGGTGAAAGCGGTCAGTGCCGGCGCGGACTTTATTTTTATACATGACGGGGCGCGGCCTTTCATCGGCGGGCATGTGCTGGAAGGCGTGCTGGAAGATGTAAAGAAATACGGAGCATCAATAGTATCGGTCCCTGCAAAGGATACGGTGAAGATCGCTGACGAAAACGGTTTTGTTAAAGCTACGCCGTACAGGAAAAGTGTATGGCAGATGCAGACACCCCAGGTATTTGATGCCGCGCTGATAAAGAAAGCATATGAAATACTTGAAAAAGAAGAGGAAGCGCTGCTTGAAAAGGGCGTGGAGATCAGTGATGATGCAATGATAGTTGAATTGCTGACAGATACGAAAGTTCATCTGTTTAAAGGGGAATATACAAATATCAAGATCACAACACCTGAAGATATGGCCTACGCAGAGTGGATCCTGAAAGAAAATAATAAAATGCAGAAAGAGGTATTGATCAAAGGCGAGAAAAAGAGGCGCCCCTTTAAAAAAAAAGATTGACACATTCCTATGCATCTGGTACTATATCTTGTGCGCGACAAAAGCGCATCGATCCGGAGAGGTATCGAAGCGGTCATAACGAGGCGGTCTTGAAAACCGTTTGTCGGCAACGGCACGTGGGTTCGAATCCCACCCTCTCCGCTTCCTTAAAAGGAAAAATATGTTTGTTTTATTCGGAGAAGTACCCAAGCTGGCCGAAGGGGCTCCCCTGGAAAGGGAGTAGGTCGTTAATAGCGGCGCGAGGGTTCAAATCCCTCCTTCTCCGCGGCTTTCTTTTTTGAGCAAAATTTTGAAAAAAAGTGTTGACATCGGAAAAAGAAAGTGATAATATTACAAACTGCACGCGGCAAGAAATAATCAGCACGTGCGACAACGAACCTTGATAAGTAAACAACTATCCAACCCCGAAGATTTCCAACGAGCAATTGAGCAGAGCGGGTTTGCGGAAG
>CAMVRS010000175.1 GCA_947169935.1 uncultured Lachnospiraceae bacterium | reverse complement strand
AGTAGAGGAGAAATGGCTACTTGGCTAGCCATCGCGTAAGCGATTTGGTACAATAAGTTTAGATTGATATGGACTTTAAATTAAACTGACATGTGGAGATGTTTATGGATTATATCAAAAGAGAACTGGAACGAAAGTTTTTGGCTATGAATCAAGCTTTCAAGGCAGTTATGGTTACCGGGGCCAGACAGGTGGGAAAATCGACCATGCTTAAAAAACTGGCTGAAAACGAGGAGCGAAGCTATGTTAATCTGGACAACTCCAGAGAACGGGAATTGGCGAAGAGAGATCCGGGGCTTTTTTTTCAGGTATATAAACCCCCTATTCTGATAGATGAAGCTCAGAAAGCACCGGAGTTGTTTGAGTATATAAAGATTATATGCGATGAATCTGACCGGATGGGATTATTTTGGCTGACCGGATCGGAGAGTAAAAAACTTTTAAAGGAAGCACAGGATTCTCTCGCGGGAAGAATCTGTATATTGAAAATGTATGGTCTGTCTCAACGGGAAAAAGCAGGAAAGAGTGAGTTGGGAGAGATGGAGTTTTCATATGGTTCACTATTGAAAAGAAATGGTGAATTTCCGAAGAATGATCTGCTGGAAGTATATAAACATATATGGGAAGGCGGGATGCCTGGGACCATTGGAATGACCGATGAGCAGCGCATGGAATACTATGAGTCTTATATTGAAACATACCTTATGCGCGATGCGGTTGATGATAATGGCATCAGTGATACAGAAGGGTTTAGGAAAGTGCTTAGAGCCAGTGCATCCTTTACGGGGAATCTGGTTAATTATTCCGACATAGCTCAGGCAGGTAATGTATCCGTACCTACTGCAAAAGAATGGATAAAGATCCTGCAGTCCATGGGGATCATCTATCTTTTGGAACCATTTTCAAATAATGAGTTAAAACGCATGATAAAAACTCCCAAACTATATTTTTGTGATACGGGATTGTGTGCGTATCTTTCCATGTGGACGAGTATGGAAACGCTGATGAATGGTGCGGCCAGCGGGCATTTTTATGAAAACTATGTTGTTTCTGAATTCTTAAAAATGTATGCCTGTTCAAAGAATAAAGCAAACATGACTTTTTACCGGGATACAAATCAAAAAGAGATTGATATTGTTTTGGAGGAAAATGGGAAGCTTCATCCGCTGGAAATAAAAAAGAGCAGTAATCCTGAGAAGAAAGTGATCAGTTCGTTTCATCTGCTTGAAAAGAGCTCACTAAAGATCGGTGAAGGCGGGATAATCTGTATGGCTGCAACCCCTTTTCCGCTGGATGAAAACAATAATATTATTCCATGCAATATAATATGAAAACTCCATGAACAAAAGCGAAACGAAATGGCATTAATTACGTGCCTTAAAAGAATCTGAGTATATAAAATATTCGAAAGGACACATTATTATGCCCGAGAGAAATAAAATATTGGAATCCTGGATCATGGTGGAGCACCTGTCAGAAGGTGATATAAATATAAAGGATAAAAATCTGCTGGGATTTGAGGATTTGGAAGGGGAAGACTATTACAGCTTTTTTCAGAAGAAGATGAATGAAAGAAGCTTTACAAAGTATAAAAAGCGTGGTATTGCCGTCTTTCTTGATCTTTTTGAATTTAAACAGGTTATAGTTTTTTTGCGTAAGATGTATCATCTGCCTACGCCGGAGGAAGAGGGAAAATATGGATCGAAATTCAGACTGGCGCTGTACTTTGATAAGGATCTTCTTTTCCTTCAGGATATGACCTTTTTTACGGTGAGCGGCTATATCCATTGCTTCAAAAAGTTACCAAAGGCAGAAGAATTCCGGAAATATGAGGATGAACTGAAAGTAGAGCTTACACAGATTTTTGAGAAAACCATAGAGACTCAATTGAAAGAAGATGCGGAGGATCCTTCGGACGAAAAATCCGAAACTTCTTTTGAAAAACAAACTGACGAACAGCTCAGATTTAAAACTGATAAGGTTTCCTCATATGGCAGAAGAGTAAAACGTGAAAAGTTTAATGAGGCGTTCAAAAAAGTATTATGCCTGCAGGGTGACGGGATTGAAATAAGTGCCTGCAGAATGCAATTGATCAATAATACAGAATCGGATGCTGCCAATCTTCATTCTTTTTTTATGGAAGATCTGGACAAAGCTAAAACAATACGTACCGAAAATCTGGATAAATATCTTCTGGGAACGGCAGTCGGACATATAAATCTGGACAGTAAGAAGGAATCTGAGAATTTTAATCCGGATTGTCTGAAAAGGATCATGCAGCCGCTTAACTATCCGCTGGGAAGGTTCCCGAGTAAGACGGAGTTTGGTCTGTCATTTATGCAGCAAATCGCTGTCAATCTTTCTGCGGGATACGATAACAATCAGATGAGAAGTGTTAACGGACCGCCCGGAACAGGAAAGACAACGTTGCTTAAGGATATATTTGCAGATCTGATCGTGAAGCAGGCGTATGATATCTGTAATCTGCCGGATAAGCTTATTAAAGGTACGGACGAAACGAGATATTTTGACAAGGCGTCCATAGGTGTGATACCGGAACATATTGCAGAAAACGGTATTGTTGTTGCAAGCTCCAATAATGGCGCAGTCCAGAATATTGTAAACGAACTTCCGTTGATCGGAGGGATTGATAAAGCACTGATAGATGAATTGACAGAGGCAGATTATTTTATGGAGATTTCCAATTCTAACGTTTCTCAGGAGTGGAAGGATGGAAAGCAGGTTATTCAGATCGAACCAAAGGAAGAAAAAAAGTTTTGGGGGCTTTTTTCGTTGGAGGGAGGAAAGTCTGACAACGTGGCCGGTATTCTTGCAAATCTGTCGGGAGTAGTTAACTATCTTAAAACGGATTACGAAGAAGATGAAGATGTATATGATGAATTCATGAAGAAATATCAGGAAACAGATGTTCTGCGAAGTAAAGCCCAGAATTTTGCAGAGGAATATGACATTTTGTTTAAGGATAAAAAAGCATATGAGCATGCACTGGATGTTTACACAACAGAGAAAGAAAGCAGAGAACAGGTGTTTCAAAGGGAATGCACACAGATAAATGCAGCTATTGGGCAACAGCAGGAAGAAATTGATAAGTTGGATCAGAATTTGCGGAATCTACAGCAAAATGCTGTTATGAATGAGCAGAATAGAATTAATATTCAGCAGTATCTGCAAAGCTTAGAAGGGAATAAACCGGGGTTATTCGCCAAAAAGCAGATTAAAGATCAGTACCGTAACAATATCAGTGAGGCACAGACTAATCTGATGCAGCTGCTGAAGAATGATATGGAATACACAAGGCAGATACAGCTTGTGCAGCAGCAGCTTGCAAACCTGCAGGAAATGATGAGTAAGGAAAAAGTCAGTCTTCAGAATAAGCAGCAGGAGCTGCATATGTGGCAGGAGAAGAGTGAACGCGATATAAGTGATCTGCGGGAACGGATTACATCTGCAGAGCAGAAACTGTTAAACGGTGGTATCAAGCCGCTGGATCTGGATATACCATATGATGAACTGCAGTTATCCAATCCCTGGTTCGACGAGCAGTTCCGCATTGCCCAGTCTAAAATGTTTATCGCTGCACTGAGAGTGAGAAAACAATTTCTGTATGAAAACCTGAAAAATATAAATGCAGCGACTAATATCTGGAGAAAACAAAAAGAACACTTAGATAACAAGATTGTGATAGAGGCGGCGTGGAAGTGGATAAATATGACAATCCCGGTCATTAGTTCGACCTTTGCCAGCTTCGGGCGGATGTTTAAGAATCTTGGCAAAAACACTTTGGGACATCTTTTTATAGATGAAGCCGGACAGGCGCTTCCGCAGGCCGGAGTAGGAGCGATCTTCCGAAGCAAACATGTAATGGTGGTTGGCGATCCGGCACAGATCAAGCCTGTCTTAACACTGGACCCTTATGTACTTGGCGTGCTTGGGAAGCATTTTGAAGTATCCGGGAAATATCTGTCCGAATCGGCTTCGGTACAAACTATGGTCGATGCGGTAAGCCAGTATGGATATTACCGGGATAAGGATAAGTCCGAGTCTTCCTGGATCGGAATTCCTCTCTGGGTGCATCGCAGATGTCAATATCCCATGTTTTCAATCTCTAATCTGATCTCTTATAATAACCTGATGGTTCAGGGGAAACCGGGGTATGGTAAAACAGGATGGTATGATATCAAAGGGAAGGCAAAGGATAAATATGTGGAAGAGCAGGGAGAATTCCTGCTTAGGATAATTCAGGAAATGGCAGAGCTTAATCCTGCTATTTTAGATAAAAATAAGGATGACGTGATATATGTGATCTCACCGTTTTCAAATGTGGCGTACCAGCTCTCAGAGAAATTGAAGAGTATTGGATTTACAAGGTATGATCGCGGAAAACCGACTAATATCGGAACCATCCATACATTTCAGGGAAAGGAAGCCCCTATAGTGTTCATGGTTTTAGGCGCAGATAAGCAGAGCTCGGGCGCAGCCAGATGGGCGGTGGATGAACCGAATATGATGAACGTAGCGGCAACCCGCGCGCAGAATGAATTCTATATTATCGGAGACAGGGAGTTGTACCTGGGAGTCGGAAGCAGTGTTGCAACAGATACATACGGGGTGATAAAAAAATATAAGAATGAACATCCGGATTTGGTTTTTGAGACAGAAAAAGCGTATGCCGGAAACAGTCAGTAAACTAATGGGAAAGCGTACGTGACCGGAGAAGAAAATCATCCCCGACATACCTGAGATGAGGGCCATGAACAAGAGGCAATTATGAGCATAGTATCGCTGGTTTTGAGTAATTACATAATGATAGCTGAGCTATTGGGATTATGGGTAATGCTGGATTCCAATGTTCATCTCAAAAAAAGAACGATAAGAGCCACACGTATCGTTATACTTCTTATACTCTCGGAGGCAATCTGCTGGGGAGTTGAACGCTGGCTCAGGGAGATAGGCTATCTGACCGCGGCCAGGATCCTTCTAACGCCTACCATATATCTTCTTCATCCGGTTATCATGCTGGGTATTATGGAAATGGCAGAATTCGTTGATAAGTACAGGTTACTGCTATATCTGCCGGTTATGATCAGCGCACCGTTTTTATACACATCCCAATGGACGCATCTGTTCTACTGGTTTGACGATAAAAATCTGTATATCGCAGCAGACAGTGTTTTACGATTTTATCCGTATTTCCTGTTTTTGTTCTATGTTATCTTTTTTGTGGGAGCGTTTACCGTCAGGTACGCCCGTTACGGCAGAGCTGAAAGAAAAGGCATTTTGATAAGCATCATCGCTGCATCGATAGGGGTGATCCTTCATATCATTTTTGAGATAGATGTAGATTACAGCACATTGTTTGCATCTCTTTTGCTGATATACTACCTGTCACTGTATGTGCTGACGGCCAAGGAGGATACGCTTACCCAGCTGCTGAACCGTCAATGTTACTATGCGGATACGGAGCGGCTCAAGGATCAGGTCACCGCGGCTGTTTCGGTGGATATGAATGATCTGAAAAAGATCAATGACACCCAGGGCCATGATGCGGGAGACAAGGCGCTCAAGACTGTGGCTGCCTGCCTTGCAAAGAACAAACTCAGGAATAAAAAGATATACCGTATCGGTGGCGATGAGTTTGCGATATTTTATCTGAACAAAACTGAGGATGAGGTCAAAAAAGACATTGAGCAGATGAGGGAGGAACTATCCGGGACTCCTTATGTCTGCGCTTTTGGTTATGAAATGGTTGCGGATAAGGATATAGAAGCGGCGATGCTGAGCGCTGACAGGGAGATGTATGCCAATAAGGCTAAACTGAAAAATGATAAAGAGCGGAAAATTGAAGAGCATAAGGGAGAATAAATGAGTATGGCTATTTTCTTTTTGGGGGCCGCGCATATGTCAGAACTGAAAGATGTCATAACTTCATAAGGCTTTTCTGTTTGAATGTATCAGAGTCAAAATAAAACGAGGAAGGAACAAGTGATGTTTTAGTAACATCATACAGGATAGAATGGGAAAACATATAAAGGCATACGGGGTTAAGAAACATAATCTTAAAAATATCGATATTTGTATACCTAAAGGAAAATTATCGGTGATCACCGGGGTTTCCGGAAGCGGAAAATCCAGTTTCGCATTTGATGTTTTATATGAAGAAGGAAAGCGGAAATATTTATCTATAACCGAATCTCAGTTTTCGTTGGAGACAAGCAATGATTTTGAACGCATCGAAGGTTTGTCTCCGACGATCGGAGTGGAACAACGGATAATCAGGCAGAGCAATCCCTTAAGTACGGTTGGAACTAAAACAAGATTAATAAATGCTTTGGCTTCTTTGTTTTCAGTAAGCGGAGTTACTGATCCTGAATATGATGACGGAAAACCATTGTCCGTAGATATGTTTCAGAAGAATTCACCCAATGGTATGTGTCTGCATTGTTTAGGTACAGGTGAAAATAAAGTATTTGATGAGAAAAGAATATTTGAAGACAGTAATGCAAGGTTAAACACGTTATTACTCGGCTTTTTGGATAGAGGCAGATCACAGAAAAAGTATAGGGCGTTTCTGGAACAAAATGGACTATTTCCTTCGCAGACACTCGGTGAGTTAACAGATGAGCAATTGCAGAAATTAAAGTACGGTGATCAAAAAGGAAATTTCCCGGGCATTATGCCTTTGATTTTGAATGCTTCAAAATATAATTTAATAAGTCAACGTCAAATAGAGATCATAACAGGAGAATATGGGAAAAAGATAATATGCCCGAGGTGTCTCGGTGTTGGATTAAATCAGATTGCGTCACATACCAGATTGCAGGATCGAACATTTGCAGAAGTGAGCAATATGTCTCTGAATGAGTTGGATAAATTTTTATTAAACGCAGAAGATGATAAAAACAAAAAGATTGTAAATGCAATCAGACTAAGAATTCAGTACTTGGTTATGTTAGGACTTGGTCATTTGTCAATGTCAAGACCGATTCCGACTTTATCGGGAGGAGAGCTGCAGAGACTTTGTATCAGTGCGTTCATTATGTCTGATTTTGATTCATTGACTTTTATATTTGATGAACCATCAATAGGATTGCATGAGAGAGAGAAGGAAAAACTTATTGAGGTTTTGAAAAATATTGTGTCTGCAGGAAATACAGTTATCGTGGTAGAGCATGATGCAAGTATCATTTCGATCGCGGATCATATCGTTGAGATCGGACCTGGAGCCGGAACAGAGGGCGGCGAATTGATCTTTCAGGGCGGATATAAGGAATATTTAAACTGTGAAGATTCGGTTATAGCTACATATCTGAAGGATAGAAAGTATTTTATCGAAAATTATAAGCATCAGACGGAAAATACCCCGGCATTACATAACGATGAGAGACTCCGCATATGTGGTGCAAAGATCCATAACTTAAAAAACCTGTCATTGTCGATCCCGCTATATAAAATGGTGGGCTTTGCGGGTGTTTCAGGCAGCGGAAAATCAAGTTTGATAGCACATACACTTGTTCCTAAATTAAAAATGCTTATTCGAAATCGTGTTATACAGAATGAGGATGAGGATATTTATGACTATCCGGGAGAACTTAATGATGTGGAGATTCATGGAACGGAGTATATAAATAAGTGTTATGTGATCGATCAACAACCGATCGGACGCGCGAAAACATCGAATATTGCTACATATACCGGTGTTTTTGATGTCATTCGGAAATTATTTGCACAGACAGAGTACGCAAAAGATTCCGGCTTTGATATGAGCTTTTTCAGTTTAAATGCTGAAGGAGGCTGTTCGACTTGCAAAGGACAGGGATTTCTGGTTTATAATGTTGGATTTGGTGATATTAATATGATCTGTGACAGGTGTCATGGAACCGGATACATAGAGGAAGTGCTTGATGTTAAGTACCATGATAAAAATATTGCCGAAGTGCTTGAGATGACCGTAAAGGAAGCATGTGGATTTTTTAAAGACGTTCCCCCAATATATCAGATCTTATGTTTGCTTGATAAAGTAGGCATGGGATATATCAAATTGGGACAAAAGACTAACACTATATCCGGAGGAGAGGCCCAAAGGATCAAATTAGCAAAAGAATTGGGAAAAAGCAGAAATAAAGATAATATCTATATATTGGATGAACCTACTGTCGGTTTATCACTGAAAGACTCTGAACATCTTATTTATTTGCTGAGAGAAATCTGTAATGCCGGTAATACGGTTATTGTTACGGAGCATGATATCGATGTTTTATCCTGCTGTGATCATCTTTTTGAGCTGGGGCCGGGAGGCGGAGATGAAGGTGGTTATTTAATTGCGGAAGGAACTCCGGAATCATTAAAAGAGAATTCAGATTCTATTATTGGCGGCTATTTAAAGTAAAAAAATGGGGAACAGGTAAATATGTTTGAACTGTCAGAAGGCGGATTGTCGGAAAACGGATTGGATGAGAATGTTATTTATTCAATTGATGATTTCATACAAGCCCGCAAATATCGATTGATGAGAAGTGTTCTTATCATAAAAAATCAAAAAATAGT
>CAMVRS010000174.1 GCA_947169935.1 uncultured Lachnospiraceae bacterium | reverse complement strand
AGGATGCCGTCTGCATTTCTGGTGCACTGTGCAGCGGTGAACTTGTATGCGCCGTGAGAAGTACCGATCGCTATAGCCAGAGAATCGCAGCCTGTTCTGGAAACGAACTCTTCAACTTCCTCGGGACGGGTGTAAGCTTCCTTACCGGACTCTACAACTACTTCATCCTCGATACCTGCAAGAGTACCAAGCTCTGCCTCTACAACTACGCCGTGAGCATGTGCATACTCAACAACCTGCTTTGTAAGAGCGATGTTATCTTCGAAGCTCTTGGAAGAAGCGTCGATCATAACGGAGGTGAAACCGCCATCGATGCAGTCCTTGCAAAGCTCAAAAGTATCGCCATGATCTAAGTGAAGAGCAATGGGGATGTCGGGATGCTCGATAACAGCAGCCTCCACCAGCTTTACCAGATAGGTGTGATTTGCATATGCTCTCGCACCCTTGGAAACCTGAAGGATAACGGGGCTCTTAAGCTCATCAGCTGCCTCCGTGATGCCCTGCACGATCTCCATGTTGTTCACATTGAATGCGCCGATAGCGTAACCGCCATCGTAGGCTTTTTTGAACATTTCAGTTGTTGTAACAAGTGCCATTTTAGAAACCTTCCTTTCTTTTGAAATCTTGGGATTATTAGTGTTTCCTAACCACATAATATATCACCAATATCGCATAAAATCAAGGAAAACTTCTCACTTATCCCACCGGTATGATCTTTATCTCCCCCACCTCGCGCGTTGCCGTTCTCACACCCATAAGCGCCACCGCAAGCGAAATACAGGGCACAAGAAGAAAAACCATCCACCGGTCTATGATAAACCTGAATCCCCCCGCGCCGAGCATTCCCATCAGCGTTCCTGCCAGCTGCTCTCCAAGCACTACGCCCATGAATACTCCAATGATCACACCAGCCGCCATAAAACACAGGGTTCTTGCGAGATAGTCTCTCTTTATATGTTTACAGCTTACACCAAGCGCTTTTTTTAATACGATATCCTTTTTCTCCTGCCATATCTTAAGCCGCGTAAAGAGAAGTATCACGACAAAGATGATCAGGCAGGATACCAGCACGGAAGTAAGCGCCGCAAGCTTTATCCTTCGTATCGTCTGGCCGTAGGTACCATCCACATACTGCGCTATATCAACGATCTTTACGGAGCTGCCGTATTCATTGCAGTATTCCTGATATTCGTTTATCCAGGCCGGCATATCCTCCCCGCTCTTAAGAGTTATATATATCACGCTCCATATCACCTCCCTGCCCTCATCAGCCGTCTCTGCCAAAGGATCGGAAGATATCTTGGCGGTTTTACCACCGTTGGTTATATCCGAATATATACCGCAGACCGTATAACTTTCAGCCCCTTTACTTCCGGATAACAGGATCGTATCCCCTATATCACACGAAAGTTCCTGGGCCATAAGCATCGAAAGCGCTATCTCCCCTTCCGATAACGCTTCTCTTCCGGAAATATAATTCAGCGGAAATGCCGTATGATCACCCTCTTCAGTCAGCAGTTCAACATATTCTTCACCGTCAACCGATGCTCTGTAACTACGGGTCTGCATAAGCGCAGACCTTTCCACACGCTCATCCCTCCCGATCTTTTCAGAAATGTCTTTTGCAACACGCTCGATATCATCACTCTGGCGTATATCCATCCGGATCTGGCTCTGTCCGACTCCCATATAACTTACAAATTTCCCGGATGAGACTGTGCTTGCCAGATTTACCGGTACCAGCATAAGGAATAACGCCGCCGCCATAACAACAGATATCCATATAAAGCTGTCTGTTTTTCTCCTGGCATCAAAACCGCCGTCCCTTATAGCTTCTACTACAGACAGCCTGTCATTCTTTCCCAGGATCCCTCTCACAAAACAGAGGATGATCATTTCCGTTAATAAGATCCCGGCAAGTGATACTATTGCGATCCCGGCCGTATTCTCTGCAGGTCCGTAAAGCATACGCATCTGCTTGCCCAGAGGTCCGGAAACAGCAAACGCCAGAACAGTCCCCGCAATCCCTCCCGCACATGAGAGGATCATATATTTCAGTATATAGATGCTTTTTATATCCCTGCGTGAAAGCCCGAGCGCCTTAAGCATTCCGGCTTCCTTACGGTCTTTTTCCATTCCCGTGATCACTATATAACGAATACAGATCAGAGATATGATAAGGACCACGACGCTTACCAGAAGGATCACCAGGATCATCACACCGTCGGATAAGGCGTTCATCATCCTGATGAGGGGTGCCGTGATCTTAGGTCCGTTGCAGGGAAGGCCGGCGTCCCCATAGGCTGTTGAAAATGCGTTGATATCATATCCGTCCTTTATAAGAAACTCTATCAGATATTCTGTTGAACCATAGGGCTCCAGTTTTTTATAATCTTCGGGATTTACCAGAAATCTTTTGGAGGAAGCCATCATTGAATTCATCTGGGAATCACGCAGGAACCCTTCTATAACAAGCTCTATGCCGCAGACTTTCATGATCTGGCCTTCTTCAAGATCATATTCATTTTTATAACATACGGGAACATACACCTTTCCTTCTTCGGGCTCAAGGATCTCATTTTCCATGCCAAGCATATAGTCAAAATTCTCATTCTGTACGCAGAATCCGTTATCCTGGGTACTGTCCGTAAGCAGTCTTCCGTTCAGGCTGATGACGCTGTTGTCCATATTCAGAAAACTCCCGATGAGCATATCTTCCACATCTTCTCTTGTCCCGGCGAAAGTACCTAATTCCTCCCGGTCGATATCACCGGAATGCATCTGCAGGAAGTCACAGGTTTTTGCATCAGTCATCAGTTTATCCACAGAACCCAGCAGGCTTGAAAAAAGCATTACGGTAAGCCCTATAAAGGCCGCCGAAAGTGCCATAAAAACACACACGGTAATCGAAACAAGCCCATTCTTTTTCAGATCGTTAAATATCAGTCTCTGATACATATATTCTTCTCCCGTCGTATAAAAACCACACCCGCATCACCAGCCAAAAGAATTCAGCCATGCATTTATCTTGTTCTGCCGCGACTCTTCCTGCTCATGATCGTATTTGCCAAGATCCAGTTCCCCCTTAAGCTCACCGTCCAGTATATATAAAACCCTGTCACATTTTTGAGCCACTTTGCTGTCATGCGTTACCATCAGGATAGTTGCGCCCTCTTTATTAATCTTGAGGAACGCATCGATAACAGTTCCCGCTGCTTTCTGGTTAAGCGCTCCCGTAGGCTCATCCGCAAAGAGTATCTCCGGATCCATCATCATGCTCCTGAGTATACAGGCCCTCTGAAGCTGTCCGCCCGACACCTCATCTGTCATATGGTCTGCCAGTTCTCCTATTTCAAAATCTTCCATCAGCTTAAGAGCCTTTTCCCTTATCTGCTTTTCATTTTTCTTTCCCATTGCGTAGACTGCCGGAAACATTATATTGTCGATCACATTAAGGTTTGAAAGGACGTTCATCTGCTGAAAAACGAATCCCATTTTTTTCAGCCTGATCTTTGATCTTTCTTCCTCCGACAGTCCCACTATCTCAGTATCCTTAAGCCAGACTTTTCCGCCGTCTGCATTATCCATTCCGGAGACGTTATAGAGAAGGGTTGATTTTCCGGATCCCGAAGGCCCCATAACCGCTATCATCTCTCCCTTATATACGGTAAAGCTTATATCCTTCAGGATACCGGTCTTAGACAAGTTCTCTGCTCTCAATAATCTGTCCATTTTTACCTCCGATAAGATTCTTCGTCACTCCGTTCCTCAGAATGACAGGATGCCTGTCGTTTCTCAGAATAACTAAACTGCGTGTCATCCTGAGGCTTCAGCCGAAGGATCTTTTTCATATCTTTCCACACCTTCGAGTTCCCTTATACTCTTAACAGGAAGTATGGCCAGCGCTATTACTGCCATCATTACGCCTGCGATCATTATCGCAAGCGACGCTCCCTTTCCTACTCCGCCTCCGGTGAGCCTGCCAAGTTCATCCGCCGCAACACCCGACACAGCATAAGCCACCACATATCCCAGCTGGGAAAGCGTTCCTATGAATCCCCAAACCCTACCCTGAGTCTCCGAAGGGATATTGGTCCTGGCCAGATAATCTATGCAGTTGTTCGTTACCGGAAGCATCATAAAGAACAGGAAGCCAAAAGCAGCACATACATATATATTCTGTGTGATGCCAAAACCGGCCATAAATATTCCGCCAAGCATAAGCGAAAACGCCATAATCTTTGAGTAATTGTTTTTTATACCGCGTATTCCCAGATAAAGAGCAGAGACCAGCATTCCGCAGGCACACACTGTTTCCGCTATTCCCAGTGTTTTGGGATCGGAGAAAGAAAGAACGAAGGGCTCGACCAGTACCTGTAACACTCCCATAAACATGGTGATAAGGGAAGACATAAGGATCAGCATCTTGATTCCCTTTCTTTTACTTATGACCTGCCAGCCTTCCTTAAAGCTATCTGCCAGGGAACCTTCAGCCTTCTTTTTATTTGCAGTAATGCTCTTTCTTACTACTGCAGCACCGATAACCGTCAAAAAGAATGTACAGGCATCGATCAGCAGAAGAAGTTTTACATCACTCACCGCAAGAAGGAATCCGGCTATTACAGGCGAAAACAGGTATCTTGCGCTCCCTGCCAGCGAAACCAGACCGTTCGCCTTTGAGAATTCCTCTTTGGTCAGAAGATCCGTGATCGTTGCCCTGTATGAAGGTTCAAGAAGGGCAGAGAATATCGCGCTAATGGTTATGCCGATACAGATCTGAGTAAGGCTTGCACCGCCTCTCATCATGCATATCAGTATATATATGATCCCCAGTGCGGAGCATCCGTCGCCGATCATCATCATAAGCCTTCTGTCAAAACGGTCCGCAAGTATTCCGGCAGGCACTGAAAGGAGAAGTGTCGGGAGAAAGCCAAGCAGCGTTACAAGTGCCATATTTGCCGCACTTCCCGTCTGGTCATAAATGTATACTCCCAGACCAAAAGCCGTCAGCCCGCCTCCTATCGACGATATCAGTTCACCTGCCCAGAGAAGCAGGAACTTACCGAAATTGCTTTCTTTTTTCATCTCCGTCCTCCTCAAAAATCCTATACAGAAGGCGCATTTATCAGCTGTCTGATAAAATCCATGGAATGGCTCTTCGCGCCAAGTATCTTCTCCGTGATATCAATAAAAACATCTATATCCCTGTCGGTGAAGCTGTAATTATCGAATATCTCATTACTTATAACCAGCATCATCCTTATACGCTCGGGGATGTTATCGCAGGAAAAGATTCCCTGCTCCACTCCCTCTTCAGCTGCTTTGGTAAGAAGAGGTACAACCTTTTCGATCAGCCTGCGCTTGATCTTCTGATGCATGATGATATTTTCGGGCTGCATCAGCGCTCCCTCAATTGTCTGTTCCTCCGGTGCCGGTCTGATCGATGCAATTATAGCTACGATCTTCTGCGGTACAGGAAGAGGCGAATCAAGAATTGACCCGGCAGCTTCAATTTCTTTTTCGATCATCATCCCTATCACTTCTTCCAGCGTCTGTTCCTTACTCTGGAAATAGTAATAGTATGTTCCCTTTGCAATACCGGCCTCAGCGATAATGTCATCTATGCTTGTGTTTTCATATCCCCTGGTTATAAACATTCTGTATGCAATATCCAAAAGCTCCTGTTTTCTTCTTTCGCCTTTTTTCATTATTTTTCCTTTCTTGTCCACATTGTTTATAAGTGTATATGTTTTTATGCAATTTCTATTTTCGACTACCAGTCGGTTTTAATATAAACAATGCCAGCACTTTTGTCAAGTATATTTTCGACTTTTAGTCGGTTTTTGTCGATAAACCGCCAAATATAATAAATTTATAGGATTATCAGAAAGTTCTTGACATTATCGACACGCGTGCCTAAAATAGAATCGACACGCGTGTCGATAATAGGAGGATCCGCTATGAGATTCAAAAGAGAACTAACAAGAGGTCGTATTTTGGACGCTTCGTATAAACTGTTCGCCGCTAAAGGTTTTAAACAGGTGACTATGAAAGATGTATGTGATATCACCCATATGAGCAGAGGAGGCTTGTACAGTCATTTCCCCGGCACTGCCAGTATCTTTGAGGCCCTGCTTCAGCAGATCTCACAGGAGAATTTTCTTGATATCGAAGGCGAGATCGATAAAGGCACTCCGGCAACAGAGATCCTTAACTCCGCTCTTGCGCAAATGCAAAAAGAGATCGATCACCCCGAAGATTCCCTGAGCATCGCAATATTCGAATACGCTCAGATGAACGAATCTGAAGTAATGATCGATCTGAATCGCCGGGCCGTAGATAAATGGGCAGCATTGATCCATTACGGGATCAAAACCGGCGAATTCAAAAATGTAGATGTTGATGAAACAGTCAGCCTGATCCTGTATTCATATCAGGGACTTCGAATGTGGAGCAGGATAATCCCAATGAAAAAGAAAACTCCGGAGCAGATAATAAACCATATCAAAAAACAGCTGATACCTTAACAACACAGGAGGAACAGAAATGATCAGATTAGTAAGACCAAATATAGATTTAAAGGATAAAGCAAACGATTTTAAACAGGAGTTTTTTGCCAATAACGAGCTTGTTATAAACGGCAGTGAATTACTGGATAATACGGATGACTATGATAAATGGCTGGAAGCAGTGACAGCCAATGCAGATCCCTTAACGGCAGATCCGAACTGGGTTGTCACCGATACATTTTTTGCTCTGGATGAAAATGAAAAAATAATCGGCATTATCGATCTGCGTCATACACTTAACGATTTTCTTAAAGACTTCGGGAACTGCGGCTACAGTGTACGCCCCACCGAAAGAAGAAAAGGCTACGCAACCGAGATGCTGCGTCAGCTTCTAATCATCGCTAAGAAAACCGGATTATCCGAGCTGCATTTATCGGTAGAAAAAACAAACGATCCTTCGATTAAAACCATCATAAAAAACGGCGGCGTTTATGAACGAAGCTTTGAATACGAGAATGAACTTGCCGATATATATCGTTTTGATCTGATCGGCAGTTGATCCAAACGCCATCGCGGAGTCATTTGGTAAGGACCATGCCTTCCGTCGAATCAGTAAAGCCCAGCTTTCTGTACAAAGGACGGCCTTCCTCAGTTGCATCAAGACTTATCTCTGTGGCTCCGCGTTTCCATGCTTCATCTATCAGCATCGATACCATAGTTTTGGCTATGCCGCGTCTCTGCCATTCTTTCATCGTATATACATTCATAAGATGAGCCCGCTTTCCGCTAGGATGCGAAAAAGTAGGCATAATGTACATGTAGCATATTGTCGCACAGCCTATAACACGATCTCCATCCATAGCAAGTACAGTGGTATGATCTCCGTTTTCAAAGTATTCTATGCTGCTTTCAACAAGCTCATTACTGTATTCATAAGACAGATCCAGATCATTTACCACCCTGAGCATTTCAAGGCGGCTGCTCATCAATAGATCCATATCATCTTTCGTTGCAATCCTGTAACTGACACTGTATGACAGCTGATCCGGCAAATGGTGAAGATACATATCCAGCGCATCCGTACTTTCCCGCAAAACTTTCATAAGTCCCTGATCCGGATATGAATGATTATCATGATAATCTATTTCCCCTTCGGACTTTATCTGAAAAGCCAGCTGTTCCTTATCGACTGAAAACTCAGCATTTACGCCTTCCTTATTCCCTCTTGCATCAAGTCTTATCCACTTATTAAGACCGGAGACAAAAACCGTATTCATGGCATGAATGCAAAAGCCTGTATCCGGCGTATCTCCCAGCGTCAGCCGCTGGTACGAAAATCCGGCAGGAATACCATTCGCCCTAAGCAGCGCCGCCAGAAGATTTGCCTTGGCCCAGCATATCCCAACGCCTTCCCTAAGCGTATCACTTGCCGATACAGTAACCCGTCTGTCCTGCGCATCCCAGGAATGCCTTATCTCGTCCCTTACGAAATAATAGGTATTCTTTATCAGAGATAATTCATCCGATGATTCTTCTCTCAGTCTTTCAGCCAGGCTTTTAATAGCGGGGGCGTCATAATCGATATATTCTGTTTTTTCTAAATACTCGTTATACATACATTACTTTTCAGCTCCAGAATTTGTATTATGATATCTGTTTTCTTTATTCAATAAAAATGTTCTATACTCGTTTCCACATATGGAAATCTTATCAATTTGTGGTTCTATGTACTCGTCTATAATATCATTATACTTATATTTTATTAGTGCTGACATATTATTAATCGTTTGCATTTCAATAGTTTTAAGAATTTCAGATCTTATTGCTTCATTTTTTATTATATCTGATTGCATATTCAAACTAACATATCTATATTTGTCGATAACTACATTATTAGCTTTCCTTATATCATCATTCTGCTCCTGAATAAAAATTCGATCCCAGACACTGTTTTCGTTTTTTGCATTTATCTTATCAACTCCTACAATACCTATATATAAATATTTTTCCTCATTGTTTTTTTCATTATGCCCCATCCACATATAGACAGCAAAATAAATCTTTTAAAGAAAGGCGCCTGTGATTATGTTACCA
>CAMVRS010000173.1 GCA_947169935.1 uncultured Lachnospiraceae bacterium | reverse complement strand
GCCATACTGTAGGGCGTTTCAGGCTTGGAAAAGTAATCTACCATGATCATCCCCGCCAGTCTGCCCTCCTCTTCATCCACAAAGATCTCATTATTTTCCGATGTCAGGTAAATAAGAGCATGATCCCTTAGTTCCGGGCCGAAGCCGGGCTTAAAGATATTCGGCCGCCCCTGCACATGCAGTTCGTTTACCTGCCGCCTCAATTCATTGACCGCATCCAGATCTTTCATTTCTGCTTTTCGTATCATTGTTTTTCCTCCTCTTTTTTTGATATAAAAAAGACCGCCGGTCCTGCAAAGATCAGCGGTCCTAAATACCCTTAACTTAACTGTATCCTATAACTGCCATTCTCTGCAATCCCTGTTTCCATCAACGTAATAATAAGCATATACATAATATGCGTATACGCTGATCTTATCGTCGTATGAAAATCCGATTGCATTACGATGCATATTTACGATACCTTTCTGAAAAATATTATTGAAAAGATAGCATCCCCGGACGGTTTTGTCAACAGCGGAAAAGATCCTTCGCTTCGCTCAGGATGACAAAGTCACAAGAAGGGGCCCGCCTTTTGGCATTAGGAGGGACCCGCAACGCGGGAGGTACCTGATGCCGCTTAAAAGGTGGGAAGATCGTCTTGTGACCCAAGTACAACAGCAATGCATTCTTATGATATGCCGGGCTCAGAAACCTCTCCCGGTATAATCAAAAGCATTTTTTATCCAGTTGACTTCTTCCTCTTCTATGGCCAGCACGTCAAAACGCACCTGAAGCTTATAAAGCTCTGTATGGAACATCCTGTAATGATCGCAGACCTTGCAGATCTTTTTCTGCTTCCTGGAATCTACCGCCTCTGAGGGATCGCCGTTAACGGTACTGCTCCGCCATTTGACTTCGAAAAAAACAAGGCAGCCTTCGTCTATCCCTATCATATCGACTTCGCCCACCCTGCAATGATAATTATTCTCAAGTATGCGCACTCCCTTTGATACCAGATATTTCGCAGCATACTCTTCTTTTCTGCTTCCTACTTCCCTCTTGTTCATTTACTTTCCGGCCTTTGCCATCTTGTCTCTTATCTTGTCCATCGCATCTACGAATACCAGTATCTCGGCCACCACTTCATACAGTTCCGGCGGTATCATCTCACCTATCTCCAATCTGGATAAGGTATCCGCCAGCTTTGAATCCTTATGTACCGGCACCTTGGCTTCCTTTGCCTTTTCGATTATCTTATCGGCTATGACGCCTGTTCCGGAGGCTATGACCTTGGGCGCCGAATCAACGGGATCGTATTCCAGCGCAACAGCCGTTCTTTTCTTTGGTCTGTTCTTATTATCCGCCATGCTTACGCCCTCATATCAAAGCTCTGTTTTGAGATGAGCTTTGCCTCTCCTGCGGGCGGAATGAGGCTTCTTACATTATCGTCATCCTTGCCCATCTGATCCCTGGTCGTCAGCTTGGTGCTGCAGCTGTAGCCGCGCTTCTCCAGGCGTTCGTTCAGTTCATGTATATGCTCCGCTATCAGGTCTATGACTTCATCACTTTCCAGATAGAATCTGGTGGACACCTTGTTTCCGGATGATATGGCCGCATAGACATCCACAGTTCCCAGATTCTCCATATCCAGATGCAGCATGGCGCTCACATTTCCATCCTTTGCCGCCAGGCTCTTTTTATCGGTATATACATACAGATCCCCTGTGGCATCGGATCCGTTCATCTTAAGCGGCAGCTGGATATACTGCATAGTCTGGTTCATCTGGTTCATGAAATCCAGGTTATTGCTCATATTCCCAAGGCTCTGGGCGAACTGGCTGCCGGGTTCCGCAAGCTGCGAAAGCTTTCCGGTCAGTTCATTGGTCTGTTTCTCCAGCCGCTGGTAAAGCTGCTCCACATTTGATTTATCCGCCACCTGTTCCGGGCGCAGGCTCCAACTGTCCTTCATGGAATTCTTAACTACGTTCTTGAAATCTTCACTCTTAAAGAGGTCCTTAAGCTCAGCTTCCAGCTCTTTATTGGTAAAGCTGCCTTTTTCATCCATCATCTTAAGCAGGGCGTTGGAAAGCTTAAGGGCGTTCTGGTCGGTAGGCGCCATGTCCTTTAACTGCTGCGCCAGAAGCTCTCCTCCGTCCATCTTATTTAAAAGCTGCAGTATCTTATCATTAACATTCTGCGCCGGATTGTCGGATTTAGGCATATCGGCTGCCTGCTTATCCGCAGATGCGTCTCTGATCAGTTTAAGCGCTTCTTCCCGGGGACTAAGCTTCTCCTGCACAGCCTCCTTATCGGCCTGCGCTTCAAACAGTTCTGCTATGTCTGCCATAAGCGTATCTGTGGCGCTGTTATTTACAGCAGACTTCATGGTACCGTCTTCGGAAAGTATCATCTTTCCGCCTTCTGCCGGAGCATCCGCAGTCTCCGGAGTCTGGGCAAATACATCCGTCAATTCCTTCATATAGTGCAGCGCCTTGCCGTCGCCTTCGGTCATGTTAAGCTCATCAAAAAGAGCTATGGCCCCGTCAGCCACTTCCTGCATCCCCTCAAAGATCTGTGACTCATAATTCTTGAAAGCTGTATACTGCTCATAGCTTTCTTCATTTATAGGGAGTCCCAGACGCTGCATCTCCACCAGACTGCCGGTATCGGCACCGGGCATGGAATTGATAATATGATACATGTCTCCCAGGGACTTGCTGTCAATGTTCATGCCCCCTTCCATCATGGCAGTGGTCATCGCCATGGTCTGGGCGTTAACGCTCATACCCGCTGCCGTCAGAGCCTTGGCCGCAGTGGGATCCATTGTGAGATTTGTATAAAGGGGAGTTAAACTGATCTGCGATCCGGAATTGGAGCGCACTTCAAAGGTAAGGGTCTGGCCCTCACTTAAGCTCATGGCGTTATCCAGCTTTGCCGTAACTTTTCCGCCGTTAGGGAGTTCGATCTGGACATCATTGCCCTTTATGCCCGTAACCTTTCCTTCCACGGTCTGGCCGGAGGACAGATGCGAGAGATATTCATTCCCTTTATTATCAGGTCCCTGCTGCTGGATATTCTGATTGTTGTCGGCTACGGGCGCTGTGCGTCCCGGGCCGAATATCTGTGACAGCATACTCATATGTTCTCACCGTTTATACGTAGTTGCCTATAAAGCTCCTTCTGTGAATGGGACAGGGTCCCAGCTTCTTAAGGCCTTCGATATGGACTGCGGTACCGTATCCCTTATTGGAAGCAAAATCGTAGCCGGGATACTTTTCGTCCATTTCCACCATAAGCCTGTCCCTGGTAACCTTTGCCACTATGCTGGCGGCTGCGATGGACGCAGACTTGGCGTCACCCTTTATGATGGGCACCTGGGGGATGTCCACCCCCGGTATGGTCACCGCATCATTGAGCAGTATGTCCGGCTTTTGAGAAAGCTTTGATATCGCCTGTCTCATGGCTTCGTAGGTGGCATTAAGTATATTGATCTCGTCAATGCGCTCGTTATCCACAAAGCCAAGCCCGACCGATATGGCGTTCTCCATGATCTGATCATAAAGCTCCTCTCTCTTTTTTTCGGAGAGTTTCTTCGAATCATTTAGATATAAGAGACTGCAATCCCCGGGAAGGATCACTGCGCCGGCTACCACGGGGCCTGCAAAGGGACCGCGTCCCACTTCATCTATACCGCAGATAAAAGCGCAGTCGGCATGTTCCCTTTCATAAGAGAACATTGCATACATGCGCTTTCTTTCGGCTTCAAGCTTTTCAGCCTGCTTTCTTTCTTTTTCGAGACGTTTTTCTTCTGCCTTAGTGGCCACTTATAATCCTCCCATCTTGTTAAACGGATATATCCTCACTGCTGCCCTGCCTATGATATCTTTCCGGTTTATCAATCCCACGGATGGCGTTCTGGAATCCGATGAATGGTTACGGTTATCTCCCAGCACAAAGTACTGGTCTTCACCCAGAGTAACCTCATCTACCGCCGTGCCCGGATCTTTTATGGTTTCGATCCCGTAGCTTTCCTGCAGTACTTCTCCGTTGATATAGATATTACCTTCCCTGTCTATGCGTACCTTTTCTCCGGGAAGTCCGATGATGCGCTTGATATAATAAGTCTCTTCCTTGTATTCAAAAGGGAATACGATGATGTCAAAACGCTGGGGATCCTTAAAGCGGTAGCCTATCTTGTCCACTATAAGACTGTCACCGTCGGAAAGGGTATTTTCCATGCTGTGTCCCACTACAACGGTGCGCTGCCCCACATACTTCACCAGCAGCAGCGTTATCACCAGAACTATCAGCAGAAAAAGCGAGTTGGAAAGAATATCCTTAAGTATGGCTTTTGATCTGTTCGGATCATGAGCAGGTACCTTATCATCACTGTCTTCCTGATCGTCATCTATATTAACGATCTCCAACTCATCATCATCCATCAAATTGTCCTTCATTCTGCTTCTGCCCTTTCAATACTTATTCTTCCCAGTCTTCCGGCTCTCAGATCATCCGTGATCAGAGCCGCAGCCCTTAAGGTATCCGGCTCTCCGCCTTTTTTGATACAGCCAAGTCGCTTTGCCGCAGCTATGAGTATATCGGCGTCCGATGCCTGTTCATCCGCCTCATAACGTTCTGCCAGACGTCCCGGATAATCCTGCTTCATAAGAGCTATTATAGACATAGCAAGTTCTTCCCTGGGAAGTATCTCGTCATTTATACTGCCTGTCATGGCAAGATGCAGTCCTACGGACTCATCTTCAAACTTGGGCCAGAGTATTCCCGGCGTATCCAGAAGCTCCAGCTCATTGCTTAAACGTATCCACTGCTTGCCCTTGGTGACGCCCGGCTTATTACCGGTCTTTGCCACAGCCTTTTTTGCAAAGCTGTTGATAAACGTGGATTTGCCCACATTGGGTATCCCCGCCACCATGGCGCGTACGGGTCTGTTCTTTATGCCGCGGCGCCTGTCGCGCTCGGTCTTTTCCTTACATGCAGCCCTGACAGCCGCTCTTACCTCGGCCATTCCGGTGTTGTTACGTGAATCCAGAAGCACCGCTTCCGCCCCGGAGGCTTTAAAAAACTTAAGCCATCTTTCATTTTCCCCGGCATCAGCCAGATCTGCCTTATTCAGCAAGATAAGCCGTGCCTTGCCCTGGCCCAGTTTGTTTATATCGGGATTACGGCTCGACATGGGAAGCCTTGCATCCAGCAGTTCGATTATCAGGTCCACCAGCTTGATGTCTTCCTGCATCGAACGCACAGCCTTTGTCATATGGCCGGGGTACCATTGCACATTCATTTTATAAAACCCATGCTCTCTTTCTTATACTTCAGATGAAACCAGGCGCGCCCCACGATATAACTGCGGTTTACGATACCTATATTGCTGGAACGGCTGTCCTCACTGTCGTTACGGTTATCCCCCAGCACAAAGTATTCGTCTTCCCCCAGGGTGATGCCCGGTTCGGCTATTCCGCCGTTCTCAATGCGGTCGTATATACCGCCCTCGTCATAAATATTGCCGTTAATATACAGAAGTCCGTCACGGATCAGCACCGTATCGCCCGGAGTCCCCACTATACGCTTCACGTACAGATGTGCATTCTCATTGCCGTTAGGCCGGAATACCACCACATCCGATCCCTGGGGCTGGCGTATCAGGTATACAAAACGGTCTATAAGTATCTCTTCGCCGTTATGAAGCTTAGGCTCCATTGAAACGCCTATTATGCTGGTCCGGAGTCCGAAGAGATATACGAACATAAACGCCAAAAGCACCATGAGAGCTCCGCTGAAAAGCCAGCCGAAGACCTCACCCACCTGCTTTTTGTTTATTTTCCTCTCTTTTGTATAAAAGGTCAAGCCCTTCTTTCGGGCCATGGATCACCTCAAAAATAATGTTAAAAAGAGGCAGATATCATCCGCCCCTTTAATGCCACGCAAACGGGCCAAGTGCCCTGCTTATGCTTACGCCTGTCAGCGTATAACCTCTTTAACCTTTGCTTTCTTACCAACGCGGCCCTTAAGGTAATTAAGACGTGCCCTGCGGACTTTACCGCGGCGAACAACTTCCACCTTCTCTACATTGGGGCTGTGAAGAGGCCAGGTCTTATCTACGCCTACGCCACCGCTTGACTTACGAACAGTGAAAGTAGTACGTGCGCCACCGTTCTGGATCTTGGTAACGATACCCTCGAAAATCTGGATACGTTCCTTCTCACCTTCCTTGATCTTACCGTGAACCTTTACGGTATCACCTACGTTGAATGAAGGTACTTCGCTCTTGAGCTGCTCTGCTTCCAGCTCCTTGATGATCTCTGCGTTCATTTATAAATCCTCCTGTAATTTCATCGGACGTTCTTACGTATCTTAATTTAAAACAAATTACTTATACCAGCGGAACATCTCTTTACTTTTCGCAACTTTGACAGTTTAACACATGTTCCGCCCGATTGCAAGCTATTTTTTTATTCCCGCTCCCCTGTGACGGTTCCCCGAACTTTATCTATCTGCGCATCGCATCCGCCGCCTTCCTGCCGGCGTGGAGTGTGAAGAAGCCGGCTATGATCAGGATGATACCGCCGCTTAACAGGATGAGGCCGGTGAGCAGATCAAGTTCTCCGCCCAGGAAGGGGATCTTCTCTGTAAGCTGCTCTTCGTATTCCTGTAAAAGGAGCGATGTAAAGTTATTAAGGAAATGCATTATGATGCTTATAAAAATGCTTCTTTCCTTCATTACAAAGTATGACATAAGGATGCCAAGAGGCGCGATAGTCAGGAACTGCAGCAGGCTCATATGAAAGGCTGCAAAGAACAGTCCGGTAAATATAACGGCCACAGCAGGCTTATATTTGAATTCCAGACTGCCCAGCATAAATCCTCTGAAGGCAACCTCCTCACAGATCGCCGGCATAAAGGCACTGGAAAGTATCATAAGCCACAGCGGTGAATCCTCCCACAATCCGGCCAGCGCCTCTGTATTCTCCTGTGAAAGCCCCGGGAAGTAATTCACCAGCAGTGTGCCAAACAGCTGTATCAGCAGATATGTTCCCGCCCAGCAGAGTACACCCGCAAGGATCGCCGCCGGACGCGGCTTATGCAGATGGAACACCACTCTGGCGTCTGTTTTGATATACCACGCGTAAAATGCCGTAACCGCAAAAAGCAGCAGCTGCTCTATAACCACGCCCCAGAGTCCGAAGCTCATCACCAGCAGGCCGCTGCCGAACAATACAATGATCGTGAGCACTGCAAACACCAGCACCAGATCGCCTATGCCCGGTATCTGTTTGCTCTTCATATGACTTCTGCTCTCCAGAAGGCGCAGGCTTACAGTAGCGTCGCCGAAGAGTATGTTTTCCGATGAGAACAGCTTGCCCATGATGACCACAGCAACTGCGGTATATGCAAGATTTGAGAGGAGCACCACGGCTATCTGTGAGAACTCAAAATGGAACTTGAATATCTCGGTGATCAGCATAGCTATGTTTACCACAGGTATCACCGCCGTGACAGAATTGAACGAAAGCTGCGGCAGCATTCCGGCCATTCCACCCACCATAAACACCAGCATAACAGGCGTGGTGAAATTCTGCGCTTCCTTGAAGCTGCGCGCAAATATGCAGGCCGAAAGGCATACCGCCGATGCAAACATAGCAAAGGCAAGCACACATAAAAGGGTAACTATCGTCGCCGGTATGAACGAAGCAAGATCCAGTGAGGTGGCGGAACCCATGGTTCCTACGCTTAACATATAGGCACCCATCAGCACCATTGATAATATATTAAGAAGCGCAGCACCTACAGCCACTGTAGAGGTGGCCAGGAACTTCGCTACTATCAGCTCCAGATTCTTGACCGGCAGCGTAAGGAGGGTCTCCAGAGTGCCCCTTTCCTTTTCACCTGCGGTAACATCTATAGCGGGATACAGTGCGCCCATCAGTATACTGGTTATCAGCAGGAAAGGCACTATCATGCCCACTACATAACCGGCGTTTTCTTCCTTGGACGAAAAATCCCTGTAAGTATAATCAATAGGTCTAAGTACTGCATCCGGGTCAAGCCCCAGAGACGTAAGCTCTTCTCTGGTGGTTTCTTTCTGGATATCCGTCAGTATGTCCTTTATCATACCCGCCGCCGTCTGAGAATCGGTTTCCGACGCCATATATACGATCTCGTAATAAGGCCTGTTCTCAGAAACGCTTTCTACAAGATAGGCATCCACCAGGCCTTTTCTCAGATTCTTTTCGTTTTCCTTTTCGTTCTTCGGTCTGTAATAAACAAAGGTATAATTATGGTCTTTTTTTAAACGGTTAAAGTTGTCCACCATAGCCTGCTCATCCGCAAAGTTTTCAAAGCCTATGGTATAGGATTTACTGGTGGATGCTTTAAGCATGGAAGAAGCCAGGAACATTGATCCGGCCAGAATAAGCGGATACAGTATAAGAGGGATCACTATCATCATAAGGATAGTCTTCTTATCCCTCAGGATATCCAGCATCTCCTTTTTATAGAGCGAAAAGATGATCTTCTTACGCATCCTCTTCCTCCCCGTCCCCTACGGTATCTCCCTTATTGATGATAGCTCTGAAAGTTTCGCGCAGATTATCAGTATCCGTCTGCTCCATAAGCTCAGCCGGGGACGCATTGGCTATTATACGGCCCTTATACA
>CAMVRS010000172.1 GCA_947169935.1 uncultured Lachnospiraceae bacterium | reverse complement strand
GTCAGGACGGTATCCCCGGTGATATCTCGGAATATGATTTTGAGCTTACGCTTGAAGGCGAAGTTGACGCCCAGATCTTTATCAACGCCATTAAACAGCTGAATATGAACCAGGGCAAGACTACCGATCCGGAAGGACATCTTCCCGGTAATCTTAACAGATATACCTACAATGTAAATGCCGCAATCAAATTTGATGAATCTATCTTTTATATCATAACAGAATATATTACCGATATAAGCGAGAACTCCATGAGGACCGGCGCATATTATATGGGCGATATCAATACCGGCTATATGTATAAGGGCGTCAGATCCGATGAGGACGGAAGTTTCAGTCTGGGTGATTACATCACACCCGATATGTATGCAGAACCTGAACCGTTAATGATCATTGTTGAAGATTGATCTTCTTTATGGGGATGGCGCGCGGCAAATGCCTGTCCCCGGACCATACGGAGGTATAGGGGTTATGGGGGCAAACACAAATCTTACAGGTTATCACAGTAAAGCCCAGCAGGCCAGCGAAGCAAAAGGCTCTGCTCTGGCACTTTTGATCTGCGGCCTTGTGGGTCTTGCGGTATCCCTGTTATGGGCGTTTAATCTTCTGCCCGGAAACATGTCTGTCAGCAGGCGCTTTATCATGTGCGGCACGCTGGGAGCATTATCGGTATTCATGCTTATTGCCAGCTATTTTTCCATGAAGAGTTCGAAGCGTCTTATGAAAGGTGCAAATGCAGAAGACAAGCGTACGGAAGAGATACTTAAGTGGGCTAAGGAAGTACTGAGCCCCGCAGGTCTTGATAACGATATGATAGAGTCCGGCATGGAGGAAGAAGAGAAATGTATCCTTCGTATGCAGCGGATCTGTTATGAGATCAACAATAAGTTCATGAACCTTGATCCCGCCTATATCGATGAGATGGGCGAACGCATATATCTGATGCTTTATGAAGAGAATGAAGATAACGGAGCAATGGCTTCATGATAAAGACAGACATAATCTGTGTCGGAAGGCTTAAGGAAAAATACTGGTCTGACGCCGTTTCGGAATATGAAAAACGCCTGAAGGCTTATTGTAAGCTGAATATCATTGAGCTGAAGGATGAGAAAACTCCGGAAGGCATTTCAGTCGCGGATGAAGAAGAGATACTTCAGACAGAAGCAGGCAGGATAAAGCAGTATCTTAATGATAAAGCGCTGCGGCTTGTTCTTGCCATAGAAGGCAGGCAGTACTCTTCGGAAGAATTCGCGGCGCTGCTTTCGGATAAGATGAACAGCGGGGTATCAGAGATACAGTTTGTTATAGGCGGGTCTCTGGGCCTTCATAAAAGCATAAAAGAAGGAGCAATGCTCTTATCCTTTTCAAAGATGACCCTGCCGCATCAATTGATGAGAGTGGTATTACTGGAACAGTATTACAGAGCACATAAGATAATGCGCGGTGAGCCTTATCATAAATGATCCCGCAGTCCTTTGGGATAAAGATTCTTAAGCCGGCCGCCGGCGCTCCTTACGCCTCCTAAAGGCACGCCAAGGACGCAGATACAGCCATAGCCCTTTGAAAACATTATATCCGGAGTTATCTCCATGCCTTCGATATACTGTGAAAGCAGCTTATCCTCCGGAGAAAGGTCCAGCCTGTCAGCCATTTCGTTTCCGTAAGCGGAGAAGAACTGGTGATGGGGAACATAGCGCTTTTTCTTTTCGTCAAAGACTGCAGCCGTAACCCCAAGACTGGTGACAGAACGCGAAGGCAGCCTTCCCGGAAATGCCGGCAGTATGATAAAGCGGTCTTTATAGGACAGCAGCTCATAGTTATCGAAAATACCGCTGCAGCTTTCCCTTATGGATCTGAGCGCAGCCTTATCGGCGTGTGCAACGCCTGCGGGGAGTTTATCATTCTTACGATCCTCTGCGGATCCTCCGGGCTTTTTCAGATAAGCCATAAACTGGCCTTCACCGTCATAGAGATGGGGATAGCAGCGGTAGCATCCCGGAGCGGTGCAAAGAGCCCTGTCCTTTACTGTCTGCGGTGCATCGGCTGTGATAAGCCCCAGCTCATCGATCAGATACTGTATCTGTTCCTCATCCTCCTCCGGAGCATAAGTACAGGTGCAATAGACCAGGCGCCCGCCGGGTTTTAAGCAGGTGACAGCCGCTTTTAATATATCCCTCTGTCGGGTTACGCAGTTAGCCACGTTTTCCGGGCTCCATTCATTGACGCTTTCCGGATATTTGCGGAACATTCCTTCACCTGAGCAGGGAACATCAGTCAGTATCAGATCAAAATGTTCCGGATAGACAGCGGCCAGATCCGAAGGATCCAGACAGGTGGTGATCACGTTCCGGTAACCCATACGTTCCATATTGGAGATGAGTATCTTATTCCTTGAAAGATTGGGCTCGTTGGCAACGACATAGCCGGATCCGCCGTCAACAGCCATCGCCAGCTGTGAAGTCTTTCCGCCGGGTGCTGCGCACATATCAAGTATGCGCATATCCTTATCGATCGAAAGACCGCCCAGAGGCAGCATTGCTGAAGGATCCTGAGAATAAAGGGCTCCTGCATGATGCAGAGCCAGGCTCCCGATAGAAGATCCGTTTTCGAAGCTGTATGTATATCCGTAACCGCCGGGCATCTTTTCGGTCTTAAGATCGCTCCTGCCGGAGAGCCAGTCATCAAAGGCCTGAGAGCTGATGCGGGCCGTATTCAAATGAAAGGCTTTGACAGCCGCTTTATCATGGGCATCAAAAAAAGCACCGGCATCGGAGCATAACAGTTTTTCCATACGTTTTGTAAAAGCTTCGGGTAATTTCATAAAGAGCATGATAACAGATTTTATTTAAGCTATCAAGGAGGGCACGCTTATGAGAATGTATGATCTGATCCAAAAGAAAAAAGCGGGAGCTGAGCTTACCCGCGAAGAGATCGACTGGATGGTACAGGGCTATACCAAAGGCGATATTCCCGACTATCAGATGAGCGCCATGACCATGGCTATCTGTTTTACGGGAATGAATGAACGGGAGACCGGGGATCTGACCCTTTCCATGAGAGACAGCGGCGATACCGTGGATCTTTCATCCATAAGCGGTATTAAAGTCGATAAACATTCCACCGGCGGCGTAGGCGATAAGACCAGTATCGCGCTGCTTCCCCTGGTATCCTCACTGGGCGTTAAGCTTGCAAAGATGAGCGGCAGAGGTCTGGGCCATACCGGCGGGACCATTGATAAACTGGAAGCCATACCCGGTTTTAAAACAGATATGAGCATGGAAGCCTTTATCGCACAGGTAAATGATATAGGCATGGCTATAATGGGACAGACCGCCGATCTGGCGCCTGCCGATAAAAAACTGTATGCCTTAAGGGATGTAACGGCTACCGTAGATCAGATGTCCCTTATCGCATCCTCAATCATGAGCAAAAAGCTGGCTGCAGGCGCTGACGCCATAGTACTGGACGTAAAGAGCGGCAGCGGAGCATTTATGAAAGAATTCGATGACGCCAAAGCCCTTGCGGAAGCAATGGTAAAGATAGGCAAACACGCGGGTAAGAACTGCCGCGCCGTCATCACCAATATGGACGAACCTCTGGGACGCGCCGTAGGTAACGCGATTGAGGTCAGGGAAGCCATAGATACCTTAAAGGGAAAGGGACCTGAAGATTTTACAAAGCTGGTTCTGGCACTTGGAAGCCGCATGGTATTATGTGCCGGACTGGCTGCGGATCTTAAAGATGCAGAGGATAAGCTTAAAACCGCGATCAGCGACGGCAGCGCCCTTGCACAGCTTAAGCGTTTTATAAGCGCCCAGGGCGGTGATCCTTCCGTTGCAGACGATACGGATAAGCTCAAGCTGGCAGAAGGCGTTATGGAGCTTAAAGCTGACCGTGACGGTTATGTACAGCGCATCATATGTGACGAAGTGGGTATATGCTCACTTATGCTGGGCGGCGGCCGTGAGAAAAAGAGTGATGAGATAGATCCTTCCGTAGGCATCTATCTATACAAAAAAGTGGGTGATGAAGTAAAAGCCGGTGATGTTATGGCTGTGCTTTATCATAATGATAAAGATAAGGGCAATGCGGCTCTTGAGCGTCTTAAAGCTGCATACCATATAGGCGATGAACGCATCAGCCCCAAAGAAATGATACTTGACGAGGTGGATTGATAATTGGAAGAAGCACTTAGGGTTAAAAAGAGTATAGAGATGACGCCGGAGAGCACACGCATGATCTTCGGCGCAAATGATAAGTATATAAGGCAGCTGGAAGAAGAACTGGCTGTGGACGTCACTGACCGCGACGGCTCGATACAGATAACCGGCAGTGAAAAAAACGTTAACCGCGCCATAAGGCTGCTGCGGGATCTGGAACAGATATCCAAAAAGGAAAGCTCTCTTGAGGCTCATAAAGTGGAATACGGGCTTAAGCTGGCAATGGAAGATAAAGAGAGCGAATTATTAAAGCTCGACAGAGATACCATCTGCCGTACCATAAACGGAAAACCGGTAAAGCCCAAGACTACGGGCCAGAAGGAATATGTGGATGCCATCAGGGAGAACATGATAGTTTTCGGCACAGGCCCTGCAGGTACCGGAAAAACCTATCTGGCAATGGCTATGGCCATAACAGCCTTCAGGAATGAAGAAGTGGGGAGGATAATCTTAACCCGTCCGGCCATAGAAGCAGGCGAGAAACTGGGCTTTCTGCCCGGCGATCTGCAGAGCAAGGTAGATCCCTATCTGCGGCCTTTGTATGACGCCCTCTATCAGATAATGGGGGCGGAAAGTTTTCAGAAAAACATGGAAAAGGGACTGATCGAAGTAGCTCCTTTAGCGTATATGCGCGGACGTACGCTGGATAATTCCTTTATCATACTTGATGAAGCCCAGAATACCACCCCTGCGCAGATGAAGATGTTCCTTACACGTATAGGCTTCGGATCAAAGGCCGTGATCACAGGCGACCTGACCCAGAAGGATCTTTCGCCCCACACCCTTTCGGGCCTTGAAGAAGCGGTAAGGGTGCTCCGCAAGGTTGAAGGCATATCCTTCTGCAGCCTCACCAGCAAGGATGTCGTAAGACACCCACTGGTTATGAAGATAGTGCAGGCATATGAAACATACGAGAATAGAAAAAAGAAATAATCTTGACAGAGGTACATTAAGCCAATGAACTTAAGTTTATATACAGAATGCGAAACCGAATTTCCCCTTGACATCACCACGATCGCAAACGCAGTGGCGGATGCCTTTTTCAGGCGTTTTCCCTGCCCTTATGACGTGCAGATAAATCTTTATGTGGTGGATGATGAAAAGATACGCGAAGCAAATTATGCCTGCCGGGGTATCGATAAGGTAACGGATGTGCTTTCTTTTCCGAATCTTCCTTTCGACCCGGAGCATATCAATGAGCTTTCGATGATAGAAGAAGATGATCCGGATGTATTCGACCCCGAGACCGGAGAGCTGATCTACGGCGAGATCATGATCTGCGCATCCAAGGTATTTTCCCAGGCGCAGGAATACGGTCACAGCCCGGAGCGTGAATTTGCCTTTCTTACTGCGCATTCCCTGCTGCATCTTACGGGATATGATCACGAGGATGACGATGACCGCATAAAGATGGAAGCCATGCAGGAAGAGATACTTACGGAGGCGGGATATGAACGCTGCTAATGAAGCAGACATTCAGGAAAGCGGCAGGAAAAAGCCCGGGAAGGATCTGTTTAAAAAGATCAGCCCCAATGACCGCCTGCGTTTTGCGATACTTTTTTCTGTTATTTTATGCTGCTTTACCAGGCTTATCTGTGTAATGAGGATAAGACCCCAGGGGGCTGCATATCTTTTTACGTCTTTTGATCTGCTTATTTTTACGATGGTACTTTTACCTCTTGGCGCTTCGGAAGCTTTATGTGCTCTGATCCGGAGGCGCAGGGAGATAGGTTTTCTCAAAAACGCCAAACGTATATATGTATCTGCCTTTTTTCATATTCTGGGTTATGTTGTGGTCGTGGCCCTGATCTGGGGCCTGGGAGCCAGAGCTTTTTCCGAAGACTTCCTGATGGGTAAAGCCGGTTATACAACGCTTTTATGGATGCTGCCGGTGTTTGCTGCAGATGCTTTTATCTTTCTGCTGCGCGGGTATTCCGATGGTCATTACCACGGCCGCCACAGCGTATATATTATACTGATAAGACAGCTGGTTTTGTTCTTGCTGACTATCATATTTGCCGGCAGGGATTCGGCTTCGGGACTTCAGGTCGGAAAGCTTCTCCGCAATGAAGAAGTTCAGTATATTTATGGTGCCAGCGCCATCATCAGGATACTGGGCATATGCTCCATAGCTGCTCTCGTGGTGTTTCTGGCAGCACTTATGAGCGGACATCACGAACGTTCATTAAAGCGTAACAGGGATAACAACAGAAAGCATGAGAGCCCCACGGGCCAGTTCTATTCGGCCACATTTCCGATAACAGCGGCAGTGGTTTCTTTCATGAGCTTTCATTTTGTTTCCATGCTGTGCTTCGGAAAGATTTACAGAGAAGAAAGATCAATGCTGCAGTCGTACATCTGGGGAATGTATTCGGGAATTTACCAGACCTTATGTCTGCTGCCTTTCATGCTTATATTTTTCCTGCTTTTTAACACCTATAAAAAATACTCAGGAAATATGAGCCGCGAAGAAAAGGGTGAATTCCGCATAAGATGCATGAACCTCTCCGGAGAGACAACGATAATCTGCTTTTTCTTTACGGCCTTTTATCTGGCTATGGCTCCGCAGATCCTGAAGGGAATGTTTGCTCTTGATTCCGCATTGGGACGCAGACTGGTATGGTTCGGCATGATCCCCTTTATTTTATGCTGCTTTGCTTTGAACACCTCCATGCAGCTGCTTACCATAGGTTCTGTAAAACGGCTGGTCATCCATTGCCTGATAGCACTCATTCCCGCAGCAGGCTTCATGCTTTTTATGCCCGCGATGAACATATCCGATATAGGCATCTATTCGCTTATAGTTGCGGGAAGCATATATTATCTGCTGGTCACTCTGTTAAATTACCTGCATCTTATCAAGTTCCTGCATTATAACATTGATATACTCAGGGTGATCCTGGCTCCGGCGGGCTGTGCTTTTGTTCCCGGCCTGGTGGTATTCCTGCTTGGATTGTTATTTTCGCTTTTTATGCCGGATCTGTTATCCGTGATAATATGCTTCCTTCTTTATCTGTTTGCCCATTTCTTTGCAATATGCAGGACAGGACTTATAACAGTATATTCCTTAAGGCGCATACCGCTGGGCAGATATATCGCAAAGCTGGGAAGGAAACTGCACTTTCTGGGTGATGAAAAATGAGGAAGAAGAGGATAGCGATAATAGGAGGCGGCATGGGCGGTTTAAGCGCCGCAGTACTTCTGGGAAGGGATGGCTATGACGTTACCCTGTTTGAACGACAGGACCGCATAGGCAAAAAGCTGCTGTTAACAGGCAACGGAAGATGCAATCTCTCCAATGAGGATATAAGCCCGGCCCATTACCGCAGCAGTGACAGCGAAAAGCTTGAATCTATACTTTCCGGTATGAGCGACAGCGAGCGTGACAGCTTTTATAATAGCCTGGGGCTGGCCGTATGCAGCGTAAAAGGCGGTATTTACCCCATAAGCAGACAGGCTTCTTCAGTTCTTGACGCTTTTAGGTTTACATTGACGGAGCTTGGTGTTAATATTATGATAGGATATAAGGCTTGTGTGCTTAAAGAAGGTGGGCGCATAGGCTTTGAGAACGTTAAAGAGCCGCAGGATAAGCCGTATGACGCTGTTGTTATCGCCTGCGGAGGAAAAGCCGGAGTTTACGGTGAGGATAAAGATAACGGTTTTGCGCTGCTTAAGCGTATGGGCCACAGCATAACTCCCACATATCCGGCGCTGACTTTTATGAAATGCGATGATGACCTTAAATCCGTAGCCGGTGTAAGATGTGACGCCGCATTAACTTTGAAAACGCCCGACGGCACATATAAGGAAAAAGGAGAACTCCAGCTTACGAAGGAAGCGGTATCCGGTATACCGGTATTCCAGCTCAGCAGGTATTTGACGGATCCTGCAGCATCGGAACTCAAAGCGGATTTTCTCTGTTTTCTGGATGATGCAGGATCGGAGTACTTTAAACGCATACAGACTTATCCGGACAGAACTCTGGAAGAATTCTCTGCCGGATGGCTGAACAAAAAGCTGGCGCTTTATCTTATAAAAAAAGCCGGACTTAAACCTTCGGATAAGGTAAAGGATTCGGATACACAGAGACTTTACAGGGTTATGACCTCCTGTACTTTCAGGATAACTGGAAGGGGAAATTACCGTGAAGCGCAGCTTATGGCCGGCGGAGTTCCTCTTTCGGAAGTGACTGACGATCTGGAATCCTTATATATGAAAAACGTATATCTGTGCGGCGAACTTTTGGATGTTGCAGGTGAATGCGGCGGATACAATCTGCATTTTGCACTGTGCTGCGCACATATCATCCGGAAGGCTATAAAAGCGAAGGGAGAGGGCTGATGTTCCGTCTTGATGAGGTACATTTAAAACCGCCTGTTAAAAATGAGATAAAAGAACTTACCGAAAAAGCGGCTGCCATCATGGGCATAAGTGATGCACATATCAGCAGACTCGAGATATTAAAGCGCTCCCTTGATGCCAGGAAGAAAAACGAGATCAAATATGTTTACAGCATAGCCTTTGATCTTAAGGGCGTAAATAAAGGTCTCGAACT
>CAMVRS010000171.1 GCA_947169935.1 uncultured Lachnospiraceae bacterium | reverse complement strand
GTACATTTATTACGGTGGAAAACTCGTAAAAGAGACATCTGTTACTCTAAAAAGGGACATTTGTTACGGTGAATAACTCGAAAAGGGACATTTGTTACTACAAAAGGGACATTTATTACGGTGGATAACTTAAAAAGGGACATTTATTACGGTGGATAACTTATCTTTTTATAGATCTTATAGAAATAACCCGGATCTTCCTGCATGAGCACAAAAAGGGACATTTATTACGTCAGATTTCTTGATCCAGACTGCAAAAAGGGACATTTATTACTATTTTTTTTAATGCATGGAATGAAGAAAATATGATGTAAAAAGTATTGAAAATAAAGAATTCATGTAAATTTTCAATATATTTCAACTTAAAAAGGGACATGAATTACGATTATTTTTATGTTACCTGTCATATTGGGCAATTATTTTTGCATATATGCATTTTTTAGTTGAAATTGGTGCTTATTTTATGGAGTAAAGGGACACGAATTACGATCATTCTGTTATCCGGAAACAGATCCTTCGGTACAAAAGGGACATTTATTACTACCTGTTTTTTATTATGTTATCTTGATTTTTATTTTAAAAAGAGACAAATATTACGTTCACAAAAAAAATATAAAAGTTATTTTAAAAATTTTCTTATATATTATATTTTGAGGAGTAGATAGTATGCTTACCATAAATGAGAAAAAAGTATATAGGTATATAGTTGAATATATCGATGAAAATTTATATCCACCAACGCTGGAGGAGATATGTGAAGCTACCAAACTGAAAAGCAAGAGTTCGGCAAGCTATATACTTAAAAGTCTAAAAGACAAAGGTTATATTAACCTGAAAAGCAATTCTCCAAGAGCTATTGCTTTAGTTGGATACAGGCTTACTAAATCGGATAAAGTAAACGTATAAGGAGATATCATGGCAGAAAAAGATGAAATAGAAGAACAAAGATACTATATGGTTGTTAAGTCTAACAGCATAATCCAGAATGCCAGATATGATCTTAGCCTCAAGGAACAAAAAACCGTTGCTTATATAATTTCCAAAATAAAGCCGCATGATGAGGTTTTAGCAGAATATAAGTTTAATGTAAAAGAATACTGTAAGGTATGTGGAATAGAAGAGGATAACGGGGGCAATTATATAAATGTAAAGGAAACTCTTAAAGGATTAAGAGATAAATCTATTTGGATCCGAAATGAGGAAGGCAAGACAATGACGCTTTCCTGGCTATCTAATGTATTGATAGAGGAAAACAGCGGGGAAGTAACTGTCGTCCTGGATAAATTTATGCATAAATATTTAGTTGGCCTGTTCGAAAACTATACGCAATATGAGCTGATAACTACTCTTCCCATGAAATCATCATATAGCATCAGAATGTATGAGATCTTAAAATCCTATTCATTCAGAAAAAAGTTTAATCTGAAAATAGATTAATTAAAAGCAATGCTATGCTGTGAAAATTATAGATATCAGGATTTTAAAAGAAGGATCCTTGACAGGGCCTGCATGGAAATAAATAAATATACTGATATTGAGGTTGAATGGGAACCCGGAAAAGATAAAGATGGTAAAAAAATTACATCTATAGATTTTTGGACCAGGGTAAGGACTAAAACTGAAAGATTCAGTGTATTCAAGAATAATGAGAAGCAGATAGACGGTCAGTTAAACATATTTGATTTAATGGATGAATAAATAAAAAGGGGCTCTTTCGGTGAAGCCCCTTTTAAAATTACATTCTCTGAACTTTAAGTCCAAGAGTGAATATTTTTTCAGAAACGCAGCGAGGTGTTTTGAACCTCCTGAATTCTGAAAGCTCTTCGTCGTAGATCTCCAGTTCGTCGCCGTCGGCCGCATAAGCGCTTTCAATGCACTTATTTAATTTTGGCCAGTCAACAACGGAAGGTATTGATAATACAACCTTACCCTTTTTTCTGGATGCTTTCTTAACCTCTCCTACAACAAGCTGGAGGGTTTCGGTCTCCTCTATGTCATCATAGTCGCGGTTTACGTTACCGGTTATCTCAACCACACGCCCTTCTTCAAGCATACTGCCATATTTAGCATAGCTGTCAGTAAAGCAGGCGGTATCGATCATAC
Source organism: uncultured Lachnospiraceae bacterium (assembly GCA_947169935.1). GTDB lineage: Bacteria > Bacillota > Clostridia > Lachnospirales > Lachnospiraceae > NK4A136. Next base: position 6,745 of record CAMVRS010000171.1, on the reverse strand, counting down.
CGGTATGATCCTCAAGTGTAAAGAAAGCCATGTTCTTTCCGTCTTTCTTACGCTGCACTATGCGCAGACCGGATACGACACCTACAAATGTTCTGGTATCGCTCTTTCCGTATGACGGCTCCACGTCACCAAGCTGGTCTTTACCTTCTTCGTAATTATCCAGCGGGTGGGCGGATACGAACGTTCCAAGCACCTCATGCTCTTCCATCAATTTCTCATCAGGGTCATCAGGCATTCCAAACGGGATCATGATCTCATCTACTGCCTTACGCGCCCTATCAAGATTTGTTTCGGAGTGGGATGTGTCTTTTCCGTCCGCTTTGGCTTTATTAAAAGCTTCCTCTGCCTTTACCATCTTACCTACGGCGTCCTTGATGTCATCTACTACAGAAAGTAAAGCTTTTCTGCTGGAAGTATATGCATCAAATGCTCCGGCTTTGATAAGGGAGGTAACGGCTCCGGCATTAACGCTTGTCCTCTTAAAGAAGTCCTTTATAGAGGTAAAAGCTCCTGCTTCGCGTTTAGCTGCTATTTCTGCGGCTTCACTCTTAACGCCCTTTACCATTCCAAGTCCGAATCTTATCTCTTTGTCATTTACGACGCTGAAACGATCTTCCGACTCATTAAGTGAAGGAGGCAGAACCTTTATCCCATAACGCTTTGCTTCTGCTATCAGACCGGGAAGTTTGGCTAAAGTAGCCTCATTCATAGCCTGACATAAAAACTCAGCGGGATAGTGTTCTTTGAGCCATGCCGTGAAAAAACTACAGAGAGTGTACACGCCGGCATGTGATTTGTTGAAAGCGTAACTTGCAAATGCAGTCATTCTTTCAAACAGTTCATCAGCTGCATCAAGGTTTATACCGCGCTTTTCGCAGCCGTCGATATTTCTTGAAGCATCGCCTCTTAAGAATGCTTCTTTTTCAAGGAGCAGTTCGTCAAGGTGTTTTTTACTCATCGCACGTCTTACCAGATCCGCCTGTCCTAAACTGTATCCGGCAAGCTTCTGGAATATCTCCATAACCTGCTCCTGATAAATGATACAGCCGTAGGTATTTCCCAGGATAGGCTCAAGTTCAGGAATACTGTATTCAACAACTCCTGTTCTCTTTGCTTCGATTATCTGGGGAATGTAATCCATGGGTCCGGGTCTGTAAGCTGCGTTAAGCAGGATGATGTCTTCTATGCAATCGGGTTTAAACTTCTTAAGCATTTCCCTCATGCCGCTTGACTCAAACTGAAATACAGCTGTAGTGTTCCCGTCTGCGTAAACGTTCTTTATTACCTCGGGCTCAAAACCAACCTTAAAGAGTTCAATCTCAATGCCTTTCTTTGCCTTAAGTGCCTGCAGTGTCTTTGTTATTATAGTCAGCGTACCAAGTACCAGGAAATCCATTTTAAGAAGTCCTAACTTCTCAGCCTGGATCATGTTGCACTGGGTTTTCATCATGCCGGCTTCACTGTCCCACATAAGAGGCATATGCTCTGCTATGGGATCCTTGTCGCTTATGATGACGCCTGCCGGATGAATACCGACCTGCGTATATACACCTTCGACTAACTTTGCGTCGTTAATGATCTGCATGGCTTCTTTATTTGTACCAAATTTCTCATTAAGCTGTTCTTCACAGTCGCTTAAGGTAATACCGGGCTTTGAAGGGATAAGCTTCGCTATCTGGTCACCAAGGGCCATATAGTGCTTTCCGTCTCCAAAGTTTTTATCGCCTAAAAATCTAGCACAGTTACGGATCGAAGCTTTTGCTGCAGATGTACCTTTTGTCATTATGCCGCATACGTATTCTTCGCCGTATTTGTGCTGAACGTACTTGACCAGCACCTTTCTTACTTCCGGCTCAAAATCAGTATCGATATCGGGCATTGACACACGTTCGATATTTAAGAAGCGCTCAAATATGAGTCCATACTTGAGAGGTTCCAGACCGGTGATCCCAAGCAGATAGCAGACCAATGAGCCTGCCGCTGAACCACGGCCTATACCAACACCCATACCCACGGTATAATCATTTTCCTTGCACCATTTACGGAGTTCCTCTTTATCAAGTGGTGCTTCGGAAAGTTTTTCAGAAGGTACTTTGCCAAGAAGGTGAGCTACCTCCACGATATCCTGTTCGATCAGGTGGTAATCAGAAAAGCCCATCTTGCAGATAACGCCTAATTCATATTCCAGACGCTTCTCATGCTCTTCGGTCCAGCCTTTACGGTTGGGATAACGCTTTTCGATATTCTCATAGCAGATGCGGCGGATCTCTTCGTCGGCTGTTACTCCCTTAGGCAGGGGGAATACAGGGTAATAACCTTCTTTCTTCCTTTCTACCTTGCAGGCATGACCGATAACGGAGATATTTGATATTGCCTCATTTACTATGGTTTCAGGTAATATCATAAGCAGCGCTTCTCTCAGCTCATCATCTGTCTTCATGTACAGTTCCTTGTCGGAGTCAGATGCGTCTTCGTATTTATTAAAACGCTTTGCCCTGATAAGCTCTCGCTTGTGAACGTCGTCCTTTTCTATCATGTGGACGTCATTGGATGCCACAACGGGGATTCCGTTCTTCTTCGCGATCTTTGCAAGTGCCGTATAGCATACCTTTTCTTCGGGCATCCCGTGGTACTGGAGCTCTACAAAATAGTTATCTTTGCCGAAGATGTGTGAATATACAAGCATCTGTAACTCACATGCATTCTGCAGCTCTTCGGCCGGCTTAAACCTGCTCTTAAGCTCATCGATCTGAGCCTTTAAGGTCTCATACTTACCAAACTTTGCGGTGGCCTTGTCGTAAATCTCCTTGTTGGACTTTACGGCCGCCTTAAGCTCTTTTAACTGCTTTTCAAGGGTTGCAATCTTTGCAGGAGCTTCTTTTGAAGCCTGCATTTCCTTAAAAAGCTTCTCATCATAGTCGTCTGCCTTGTAGCCTTCCGGTATCATGCAGGTAGCATAAGAGTCCTTTGCGGCTTTTGCGTCGATCCCTGCAGCCAGCATCTTCTTTTCTGTTACGGAAAAGCGCTTTTTGTAAGGTGCTTTTGCTATTGCCTTTAAGTTCTTAAGCTCCTCTTCTACGCGGGCAGCTTCTTTGTCCGTCTGTTCCTTTTTCTCAAGAAACTTGAGGTATTTCGGATCTTCCGGATTGGGCAGCTCTGACATCTTTTCGGTTGCTTTTTTAACTTCGGCGTCCAGATTGCTGTTGGTCAAGATTATCTGACCAAGCTCGCCTAAAATGCAGGCGGATGTGGCAATAACCTCTCCATGATACTTACTGTTGGGAGAGAAAAGGTCTGCCAGAAGCCTTTTAGTCATCACCGGGCGTCCCTGGGAGTCTATGTTGGTCTCTGCAGCCGTGCAGGCTTTTGAGATGCCGCGGTAGCCTTCCATTGACTTCGCCAACAGTATGAAGTGGTAGGGTCTTTCAGTATCGGACTCTACGTAGGCCTCTACGCCGGGGATAAAAGGTATCCCTTCTTTCTCACACTGGTCCCAGGCATCGAATATGCCGGTCATCGTTCCGTGATCGGTCAGCGCGAAAAATTCAGCGCCCATTTTCTTTGCCTTTTTTACCAGTGCTTTAGGTTCTCCGGCTCCGTCGAATATGCTCTGTACGGAGTGGATATGTATATTCTCATTCATTTGTTTTTTCCTCCTTTTATGGCCCCTGTATAAGGGGAGTTAAACAGTTACTATAATATAGAATATTTGCTGCCGGCATAAAAAAGATACCTGCACAGGCTTATATTGACTGGTACAGGTACCTCATGAGCTAAGGATATTCTTTTATAAGCTTATTCGTCTTTCTTTTTATATGGATCCTCATTATGGAAGTCGTATACCATATCCTCTCCGGGAACGATGTTCTCAAAATCATCTGCCATGGAGTATTTTGATTTTTTATCCGACTTCTTAAGCTCTTCTTCAAGGGCTATATTTTCTGCCTCGAGGGCTTCTGTCCTTGCATTGATATCATCCATGGTTTCGCGTTCTACGTCACTGTATTCCAAGGAGTTTACGGTAAAGTCTATGTCCTTTTCCCTGAATAGCATGGCTATCTGAACAGGTGTCCCGCCAACTTCTGGAATTCGCAGAGTCCAGAAAAAGGGATTTGCCGCGCAGAGTGACGCATTCATGTTGTTTTTGGGCATGATAAAGATATCAAACCTCGCATCACTGGTCTCTATATCAACATACCGGTTGAGATCGTCCCCATAATTGTTCAGCTGATTCCATACTTTTTTGAGATTATCGTCGTATTCCTCCGGGAATTCAAGACCAATGGATACGATATCGTGCCTCCTGTCAACAGTCACAAGGGCATTCTCAAAAAGGTATTCGCTCTGCTTCTGCGGCTCCTTTAATGATTCGTGCTCAAGTGAATGGACGCAGCCGATAACTGCACGGGGACGGCGGTTGCCTTCGGGGGTAACTATGGCCTTGAGTATCATTTCCGGGGTAAAACCGGTCTCGGGAATCTCGTCAGGAAGGGTATAATAATATTCATTTTCGTCATAATCAAAACCATCACCCTCTTTGGTATCGGGCGTCGCATATGGATCTATATATTCAAAGTCATCCGGATGGTTTACATCAGCATACGGATCTATATTATTCTGCATATAACCTCCTTTTATATACAGACCCCGCTTTTACACGGGGTCTTATAATGATTATTTATGCTGTCTCCCCGTTCCCCTGGGCTTCTGCAAGCTCGCGGGCTTTTGCAGCTTTCATAGCCTCACGTTTAGCAACATCTTCGGGCTTCGTGGTCATTGCCATATACAGCTTTGTATCCTGAGGGAAGCTGTCCTGGAAAGGAATAAGGGCTTTACCGTTGTATAACAGACCCTGTCCGGGATCCGCATTTGTTACGTATGTCAGTTCCTCTTCGGAGATATGGAACATGTTTCCAAGCTCTACCTTATCCAAGGGATCCTGATTAAGCATCATAACAAAGTTGGACGTATTGATAGCGGTACGCATCTCCTTTGACTGCAGGCAGTCCTCAACCTGCTGGGTCATAAGCGTAGGAATTCCGAACCACTTACGGGCACGTTTGTAAACCTGCTGTACGTACTTAGCGGAAGTCTCATGCTGTGCGAGCAGATGGGCCTCATCTTACGCTTGTTGGATATCATCCTGTTCCAGATAGAGTCAAGGCAGATCTGCAGACCAAGTACCTTCATACCGGAACCGATATCCTTGATATCGTATGCTACCAGACGGTTCTTTGTATTAACATTGGTACGCTTTGCAAATGTGTTCAGTGAACCGGTGGTGTAGATTTCCAGCGCCAGAGCTATCTGTTTTGCTTCTTCCTCAGGCTGAGATAAGAGCAGCTTGTGAAAATCCTGCATTGTAGGTGCGATAGAGGGGTCTCCGGTAGTCATCACGCCGCTGTCACGTCTTCTCTTTATCTCATTTAAGTACGGCTGATATACTTTACGGACACAGCGGTCGATAACAGATTTCTGTATAGGTGAAAGACCGTAGATACCGCCGATGACGATGTCGCATATAGCGCAGATAAAGTCTGATTTAAGGGTAACGGGATCGTCCTGGTCAGCATACTCTATATCCATATCGAAAGGATTGATGAATGTTTTACCGCCGACAGCTATACGGACAACCTCACCGCCAAGTTCTTCAACTAGAGGGAGGTACTCATTCTCGGGGTCAATGATGTATATTTCATCATCGGTTGAGAGAAGGGCATTTACGATCTCTCTCTTTGAGGAGAATGATTTACCGGAACCCGGAGTTCCAAGAATAACGCCGTTGTAGTTGATACCTTTCTTTCTGTTATAGAGGATCATGTTGCGGGATACCGCATTAACTCCATAATAGAAGCCATGCTTCTCCTTCCATTCCTGTACAGAGAAAGGAATGAACACTGATGCGGACTCTGTTGTATTAAGGCGCTCAACTTTAAGCCTGTTAACGCCAAGAGGCAGGGACGAATTTAATCCGTTCTCCTGCAGATAATTAAGCGTTCTTGCCTGGCAGAGGTTCTTCTGCATGATGGATTCCATCGTCTTCGTATTATTGTTGAGGGTCTCCATATCCATAGCAAAGTGGGTAACTACCAGCGTTACAAAGAAAAGCTTCTGGTTACGGGTAGTGATATCTTCCATGAGCTTTCTTGCCTCATCTTGAGCTTTCTGCAGTTCAGGGGAGATAAGGTCAGTAGAATAACCACCCTTTGAAGCCTGTTTCTGGGCTGCAACCACGTTTGCTGCGATATTTGTGGTCTGGTTTCTGACCAGCTTGATTGCCTGATCCTGTCTCATTGACCGGAAGTGAACGGTCACGAGCAGATTTGCAGGCAGATCCGATATGTCGGTAAGCAGAGATGTCTTGATAAAGTTGGGGAAGTTCTCTACGAACATTGAACGTCCCAATACTTCGCCCATCTTGAAAAAGTCACGCTTGAATTCAAATGAAGGAGGCGCGATAACATCTTTTGTGGATACTCCGGCTGCATTAAGAGACTTAAGATCAAGGGTCTTAATGACTTTGGAGCCTACTTCTACCTCACGGCGCAGAGGCATGGACGCATCCATGTTGTAGACATTATAGAGGATCTCAAGCCTTTCCTCGAGGGTAAGGGGCTGGGTGTCCTGGTTATTTATGGACTTAAGGGCACGACTCACTTGTCCGTCGATACGTGAGAACTCTATAACAGCCTCTTCAATGTTGGGGCAGGGCATTGTTACGGTGAAATATTTGTCATGCACAAGG
>CAMVRS010000170.1 GCA_947169935.1 uncultured Lachnospiraceae bacterium | reverse complement strand
AAATGCATAAACATAAATAAATACAGGAGGAGCCATACATGGATTTTTCAAAAGAAGAAAACATCTACATACTCGATCATCCGCTGATACAGCACAAGATCACCAGGCTGCGTGATAAGAACACCGGAACGGCGGAATTCAGAAAAGTCGCAGGTGAGATAGCGATGCTCATGGGATATGAGGCGCTGCGCGATCTGGAGACCGAGATGATAGAAGTGGAGACACCCATAGAAAAGACTATGGCACCGGTGATAAGCGGACGCAAGCAGGCTGTGGTCCCTATCTTAAGAGCGGGTCTTGGCATGACCGAAGGCATACTCAGCCTTCTGCCCACCGCAAAGGTAGGTCATATAGGAATGTACCGCGATGAGGAGACCCATAAGCCTCACAGCTATTACTGCAAGCTGCCCGATCCTATCAGCGAGCGTATAATAATCGTGACCGATCCCATGCTGGCTACAGGCGGATCCGCAGTGGATGCTGTCAACTTCATCAAGGAAAAAGGCGGCAAGTGGATCAAGTTCATGTGCATCATCGCAGCACCCGAAGGCCTTGAGCGTTTCCACAGCGTACATCCCGATGTGCAGATCTACGTAGGCCATCTGGACCGCGAGCTCAACAAGAATGCATACATCTGCCCCGGTCTTGGTGACGCCGGCGACCGCATATTCGGAACCAAGTAATGTCATCCTGAGCAGAACGAAAAGTAAAACATTGTCATCCTGAGCGAAGCGAAGGATCTTTTTAAGAAAGGACATTTATCAATATGGAACAGTACAAACAGGAATTTATCGAGTTCATGGTGGACTCACAGGTACTTAAATTCGGCGATTTTACATTAAAGAGCGGACGCAAGTCCCCCTTCTTCATGAACGCCGGCGCCTATGTTACCGGCACACAGCTTAAGAAGCTGGGTGAGTATTATGCAAAGGCTATAAAGGATAATTTCGGCCTGGATTTTGATGTGCTCTTCGGGCCTGCCTACAAGGGCATTCCCTTAAGCGTGGCTACGGCCATTGCCATAAGCGAGCTTTACGGCGTGGATGTGCGCTATGCTTCAAACCGCAAGGAGATCAAGGATCACGGCGATACCGGCATCATGCTGGGTAGCAACCTTAAGGACGGCGACAGGGTGATAATGATCGAAGACGTTACCACCTCCGGCAAGTCTATAGAAGAGACTTTCCCTATCTTAAAGGCTCAGGGCGACGTACAGATCAAGGGGCTGGTGGTTTCCTTAAACCGTATGGAAAAGGGCAAGGGCGAAAAGAGCGCGCTGGACGAGATCAGCGAGCTTTACGGTTTCCCCACTACCGCCATCGTTAACATGGCAGAGGTAACGGAATACCTTTACGGAAAAGAGATAGGCGGCAGCGTCCTTATCGACGACGCACGCAAGGCTGCCATCGACGCATATTACAAAGAATACGGCGCAAAATAAAGGAGATTAACATGGAAGAAAGAACCTACACCATCATGAGCCGCACGGGCGGCTGGAACATTGCCATCGGCATCGCTACAATGGTAGTGGGCCTGACAGCAGGGATACTGCTTATAATCAGCGGTTCAAAGCTTTTGATCGGCAAATCAAAGATAATGTTCTGATACAGGCATGAAGTTTTTCGCAAAGTATAAATTTACGAACAAGCGTCATTCCATGAAAGCTGTCATGGCGGTGATACTTGCTCTTATCGGAATAGTCAGTATGCTGATATGCATTGTGCTGAGCTTTAAGAACGGCGGGGAGGCCAGCCTTAATTTCGGGGCGGTCTTTCTGCTTTCCATGGTCATGTCTGCTGTGGGACTGGTACTTGCGATAATATCCCGCACGGAACCTGACCGTTATTATCTTTTCTCCAATCTGGGGATATTACTTAACATCCTGGTACTGGCTGCCGGAGGCGGCATACTGGCGCTGGGACTGTCTTAAGGAGGGACGATGGAAGAACGCATGGAACTGGCGCGTGAGCGCATTTTTGAGCTGGAGGGAGAGATAGAAAAAACACTGCCGGAAGGATGGCGGGAGTTTTTCTTAAGCAGCGTTTCGCTGGCAAAGCTCCTGCTTAAGGTATATGAAAATGATGATCCGGCACTTTATAAGGAGCTTAATAAAAAGCTCTATGAAGATATCCTGCCGGAGAATTATGCAAAAAGCTGGTGCGCTCCCGAATATGCGGTATCAAAGATGGGACCGGAGCTTGGAAAGCTTCTGTGCTTTGTAGCCGCAGAGCTGAGGGGCGGTATTTCGGCTGCTTTTGAAAAAGAGGAAGAGGCGCTGCTGATACGCCTGGAGCTTTTGCTTCAGCTTTATCACATGACGGAGAGGGGCTTTGCGGAAGACAAGGCTGCACCGGAATATGCCCTCTATAAAGAGGTGGTCTATTCCTTCGTCAGCGATTATTTTGAGACGGAGTGCGAGCGCAGGATCGCAAAGATGGTGGATCCTTCCTGCGACTTTGCACTTAAGATAATACAGAATGCGGACCTTAAAGACAGCTCCTATCTGTACGCATACGGAGAGTATGTCACGGATAACGAGATAAAGCTGGCCGAATACATAAACGCCCTGCCGCAGGATAAGATAGATCTGATGGCGGATACCTGGACAGAGGGTTACCGTATAGGTTTTATGACAACCGGCAAGGATCTTTCTATAAAGAAGACCGTCAATGTCCGTTATCCCATAGGTTTTGAGCGCGTGATGAGAAAGTCCGTGGAGAACTTTGAAAAGATGGGGCTTAAGCCTACCATCTACAGGGCTGCGGATACTGTATTTACGGGCAGGAGCGTAAGCAAGAACGGTTTCTTCGGGGCAAATCCCAATCCCCAGTTCGATTACGACCACAGGGAGGATCTGGCGCTTTTACTGGACGGACAGCTGGTTACCAGACGTCTTGAATGTATAGAGCAGGCGTTCATCGCCCATAAGCAGCAGGCCAAGGATCATGCGGGCCCTGCGGTAATGGAAGTGTTCGGCGAGACGCCTTTTGTGCCCGTTAATAAAGCAGACGCCCTTAAATACAGCGAGGACCAGCGCGCCCTGGATGTGCGCTTCAGGACGGAGAATATCCGCATCACCAATCAGTACATACCCGGAGAGGAAAGGAGCTTTACCATCATATCCTTCCCTGTTCCGGCCATAGGTGATAATTTTGACGAGATCTTTGATGCGGTGATCCGTATCAACACCCTTGATTACGAGAAGTACCAGAAGATACAGATGTGCATGATAGACGCTTTGAATGAGGCTGAATATGTGCATATTAAGGGCATGGGAGTCAACAGGACCGACCTCAGGGTTTCACTTAAGAAGCTTGACGATCCCTCAAAGCAGGCTATATACGAAAACTGCGTGGCAGACGTTAATATCCCTGTGGGAGAGATCTTCACCACCCCTGTGCTCAAGGGCACCGACGGCGTGCTGCATGTCAGCCGCGTGTTCTTAAATGAGCTGGAATATAAGGATTTCTCACTTACCTTTAAGGACGGAATGGTAGCGGATTATTCCTGCGGAAACTTTGCGGATGAAGCTGCCAACAGGCGTTATATCGAAGATAACGTGCTTTTCCATCATAAGAGCCTGCCCATGGGCGAGGCTGCCATAGGCACCAATACCACAGCCTATGTGCTGGCAAGGAAATACAATATCGAAGGGCTGCTTCCCATACTGATCGCGGAAAAGACCGGCCCCCATTTTGCAGTGGGCGATACCTGCTATTCCCATGCGGAGGACCTTAAGATCTATAATCCCGACGGAAAAGAGATAGTGGCTAAGGATAATGAAGTATCGCTGCTTCGAAAGACAGATCCGTCAAAGGCCTACTTCGGCTGCCACACGGATGTGACCATACCTTACGACGAACTGGGACTCTTAGAGGGCGTAAGGCCGGACGGCAGCAGTATAAAAATCGTAGAAAACGGGCGCTTTGTGCTGCCCGGTACGGAAGAATTAAATAAAGCATTTACGGAGGAATAAGAAATGGCACTTGTATCAATAGTAATGGGCAGCGATTCGGACATGCCCGTAATGAAAAAAGCAGCAGAAGTACTTGATGAGCTGGGGATCAGCTTTGAGATGCGCATCATCTCCGCACACAGGGAGCCGGACGTCTTCTTTGATTATGCAAAGACGGCAGAGGACCGCGGCGTGAAGGTGGTCATCGCAGGCGCAGGCATGGCGGCACATCTGCCCGGCATGTGCGCAGCAATCTTCCCCATGCCCGTTATAGGCATTCCCATGCATACCACATCACTGGGCGGCAGGGATTCCCTTTATTCCATAGTACAGATGCCTTCGGGCATACCCGTTGCCACGGTCGCCATCAACGGAGGAACCAATGCAGGTCTTCTGGCAGCAAAGATACTGGCTACATCCGATGCGGCTCTTCTTGACAAGCTCAAGGCTTACAGTGAGAAGATGAAGAAGGCTGTTGAAGATAAGGATGCACGCCTTGCAGAGATAGGATATAAGGAGTATTGATGGACCGGGAACTTTCTTACGGCATAGTCGGCGGAGTGATGGTGCCCCATCCTCCGATGATAATACCCGAGGTGGGCAGAGGCTCCGAAAAGATGATAGAGGAGACCACCCGCGCTTATGAACAGGCTGCAGACTTTATAGCAGAGCTTAAGCCTGATACCATAGTGCTGTCTTCACCCCACAGCATCTTATACAGGGATTATTTTCATATATCCCCCGGGGAGAAAGCCTTCGGCAGCATGGCGCGCTTCGGCGCACCCCAGGTAAATGTGGAGGTTGAATACGACAGCGAGTTCGTGGCCGCCATAGAAAAAGCAGCGAAAAATGCAAAGATTCAGGCAGGCACGGAAGGTGAACGGGATCCGATGCTGGATCACGGGACCATGGTGCCGCTGTATTTCATACTTAAGAAATACGCCTCTTTCAGGCTGGTGCGCATAGGCCTTTCCGGCTTTGATCTGGAAGAGCATTTCAAGCTGGGTCAGGTTATAGCGGACACGGCCTTCAGGAATGTGCGCCGCGTTGTATATGTGGCCAGCGGTGATCTTTCGCATAAGTTAAAGGAGAGCGGGCCTTACGGCTTCGATCCCATGGGTCCCGTATATGATGAGCGTATCATGGATGTAATGGGCAGGGCGGATTTTGACGAGCTGCTGGACTTTAACGAGGACTTCCTTGATCAGGCTGCCGAATGCGGCCACCGTTCCTTTGTTATGATGGCCGGCGCCCTGGACGGAAAGACCCTTGAGACTAAGCGCCTGTCCCATCAGGACGTGACCGGCGTAGGTTACGGGATATGTACATATAAGGTTGTAGAGGAATAAAACCTGCAGTTCAGTGAAAACGGGAATTTTGTCAAGATCCTTCGCTTCGCTCAGGATGACCGTGATACTATGTCATATATTACAGTTCTGTCATCCTGAGGGCTTTAGCCCGAAGGATCTTGAAAGACTAACGGTATAAAAAGAACCCCATATAACCACGAAAGGAGCGTACCCATGGAAAATGACATCTACGTCCGCCTGGCGCGGAAATCCCTTGAGAGCTGCATACGTGAAGGAAGGAAGATCAGCTGGGAAGAAGTAAGGGATGAGCTCTTATCTCCCGAGACTGATAAAGCCGCGGCGGAGGAAGGCCTTACGGGACGCCGTGCCGGAGCTTTTGTTTCCATCCATGAGCACGGCATGCTGCGGGGCTGCATAGGCACCATCGGACCGGTGTATCCCGATCTGGCGGAGGAAATAATACAGAACGCCATCAGCGCTTCCACCCGTGATCCGCGTTTTGAACCCATAGAAGAGGACGAGCTCAAGGATCTGGAGATAAGCGTGGACGTGCTGGGAGAGACGGAGGATATCGATTCCGAGGATCAGCTGGATGTAAAAAGATACGGAGTGATAGTCACCAAGGGCTATAAGCGGGGACTGCTCCTTCCAAATCTGGATGGGGTGGACACCGTGGCTTACCAGCTGGCCATAGCAAAACAGAAAGCCGGCCTGCGCCCCGATGAAGAGGGCTGCAGCCTGCAGCGTTTTGAGGTGGTCCGGCACTATTAAAAATAGCGCTTGCATTATAAGGAGATAATCAGTAAAATAAGGAGCTGTGTGGGCTGACCACACGGTTGCGGTTTAAAGGCAAAAAAAGGTCAGGGGGACCAGGATATGGATTATAAGAACGCAGGAGTTGATATTGAAGCAGGATACCGTTCGGTGGAGCTGATGAAGCAGTATGTTGCAAAGACGCAGCGCCCTGAGGTACTTGGCGGGATTGGCGGGTTTTCCGGGGCATTTTCATTAAAGGCCATCAAGGATATGGAAGATCCCACGCTTGTATCCGGCACGGACGGCGTAGGCACAAAGATAAAGCTTGCCTTCCTTCTGGATAAGCATGATACCGTGGGCATCGACTGTGTGGCAATGTGTGTTAACGATATTGCCTGCGCGGGAGCAGAGCCTTTGTTCTTCCTGGATTATATAGCATGCGGAAAGAACATCCCGGAGAAGATAGCAATGATAGTAAAGGGCGTGGCAGAGGGCTGCGAGCAGGCAGGCTGCGCACTGATCGGCGGCGAGACCGCAGAGCATCCCGATCTTATGCCCGAGGATGAATACGATCTTGCAGGTTTTGCGGTAGGTCTTGTTGACCGGAAGGACCTTATAGACGGCAGCAGCATCAAGCCCGGCGATACGCTTATAGGAATAGCTTCCAGCGGCGTGCATTCCAACGGTTTCTCCCTGGTGAGGAAGGTATTCCCCATGAACAGTGACGCGCTGATCCGTTACAACAACGAGCTGGGCATGTCTTTGGGCGATGCGCTGCTCACGCCTACACGCATATATGTAAAGGCACTCAAGGCGGTAAGGGATGCGGGAGTTAAGCTTAAGGGCTGCAGCCATATCACAGGCGGCGGTTTCTATGAGAATATCCCCAGAATGTTCCCTGATGGCATAGGAGCAAAGATCGAAAAGAACAGCTACGAGCTGCCCGTGATCTTTAAGCTTCTTCAGAAGACCGGTGATATCGACTGGCATGTAATGTACAATACCTATAACATGGGTGTCGGCATGGTGCTGGCAGTTGATAAGAATGACGCGGACAAGTGCATATCCGCACTTAAAGCAGCCGGCGAGCAGGCCTTTGTCATAGGCGAGACCGTTGCCGGGGAAAAGGAAGCGGTATTATGCTGAAAATAGTCACTCTGGTGAGCGGCGGCGGCACCAATCTTCAGGCCATCATCGATGCCATAGAGAACGGCGGCATTAAAAATGCGCAGATCGTCAAAGTCATCTCCAACAAGGCAGACGCCTATGCACTGGAGAGGGCTGCAAAACACGGCATCGCTGCGCAGGCCGTAGTAAAGAAGGAATTCCCTGACAGGGAAGCATTTAATGATGCGCTTATCGCGGCAGTCGACGAAGCAGCGCCGGACCTTGTGGTACTGGCGGGCTTTCTGGTAGTTTTACCCGTAAAGATGATAGAGAAGTACAGGGGAAGGATCATAAACATACATCCTTCTCTTATACCTTCTTTTTGCGGAAACGGCTTTTACGGACTTAAAGTCCATGAAGCAGCCCTGGCAAGGGGAGTTAAGGTTACGGGAGCTACTGTGCATTTTGTGGATGAGGGCACGGACACCGGTCCCATCATCGCGCAGAAGGCTGTGGAAGTCAAAGAGGGCGATACCCCCGAGATACTGCAGCGCCGCGTCATGGAGCAGGCTGAATGGGTGATCCTCCCCGGGGTGATAAATGATATAGCGCATGGAAGGATAAAGCTTTCTCGGAGTCATCCAGAGGAGCGCAGCGACGAAGGATCTTATTACGGAGGAGAAAAATGAGAGTACTTATAGTAGGCGGAGGCGGCAGGGAGCATGCCATTGCAGCATCCGTAGCAAAGAGTAAAAAATGCGATAAACTCTACTGTGCACCCGGTAACGCCGGCATAGCGGCTCTTGCGGAGTGCGTGCCCATCGGCGTGATGGAGTTTGACAAACTTAAGGATTTTGCCGTTAACGAAAAGATCGATTTCGTTATAGTGGCGCCGGACGATCCGCTGGCAGCAGGCCTGGTGGACGTTTTTGAAGAGGCGGGCATAAAGGCTTTCGGTCCCAGAAAGAATGCAGCCATACTTGAGGGCAGCAAGGCTTTCTCAAAGGATCTGATGAAGAAATACGGCATACCCACCGCAGAGTACGAGAATTTCGATGATGCGGCAGCAGCCCTTGAATATCTTAAGGGCGCTAAGTATCCCATCGTATTAAAGGCAGACGGCCTGGCTCTGGGCAAGGGCGTTCTGATCTGCAATACTGCGGAAGAAGCAGTGGCAGGCGTAAAAGAGATAATGGAAGATAAGAAGTTCGGCAGCGCCGGAAACCGCATGGTAGTAGAGCGCTTCATGACCGGACGCGAGGTTTCCGTGCTCACCTTTACCGACGGAAAGACCATCAGGGTAATGGCCAGCGCACAGGACCACAAGAGGGCAAAGGATAATGACGAGGGCCTGAATACCGGAGGAATGGGAACCTTTTCACCTACCCCTTTCTATACCGATGAAGTGCACGAATACTGCCTTAAGAACATCTATCAGCCCACCGTGGACGCCATGGCAAAGGAAGGAAGGACCTTCCAGGGCGTTATCTTCTTCGGACTGATGCTCACGCCCGAAGGCCCCAAGGTACTGGAGTACAACGCACGTTTCGGCGATCCGGAGACCCAGGTAGTACTTCCCCGCATGGAGAACGATCTGCTGGAGGTAATGGAGGCCTGCGTTGACGGAACACTTGATAAGATAGAGCTTAAGTTCAAGAAGGATGCGGCTGTATGCGTAGTGCTGGCTTCCGACGGTTATCCCTTAAGCTATGAGAAAGGCAAGGAGATCACCGGTCTTGAGAGCTTCGAAGGAAAGGAAGAGTATTTCTGCTTCCACGCCGGCACAAAATTCTCGGAGGATGGGAAAGTCCTTACGAACGGCGGCAGGGTACTGGGTATCACGGCCCTGGGAAGCGACCTTAAGGAAGCA
>CAMVRS010000169.1 GCA_947169935.1 uncultured Lachnospiraceae bacterium | reverse complement strand
GGAGAATGTATTCGTGGGTATTACGGAGGAACTTCTGGATAAGCCGGAGATACAGCGGCTGATCCTTGAGCGTGGTTTTGATGTGGTGCGTCTGCCGGATGTGACGCCGGAGTATTACCGCAAGGTAGCTGCAGAGATGATCGAATGGGGTGAGGTGCCCTTTGCAAGCGCGGAGCTTCAGGAAACGGTGCTGGGTACGGTGCTGCGCAAGTGCGGAAATCACATCAGCGAAGAGAGGATCAGTGCTGCCCTGACCCTGGGCAGGCAGCGTATGCAGCCCGGGGAGAAGGTATTTCTCGCAGAGCATTTCAATGATCTGATAAAGACGGAAGCAGAGAATGCACTGGATACCTTAAAGGGAATGACAGGGCTTAAGAATCTTAAGAATGCAGTGCGGGAGTATATTGCCGTGCGTAACGAGATGCGCAGGAATCCTCTTGCAGCGCTGGAATGCAGGCATCTGGTTTTTGAGGGTAATCCCGGCGGTGGCAAGACCGTTGGTGCAAAACTGCTTTCTGATATACTGGCGGCAGAAGGGATCACAAACGGAACCTTTATCAGTGCGGCCAGGAAGGATATCATCGGTGAGTATGTAGGTCATACTGCGCCTAAGATAACCAGGCTCTTTAAGGAGGCAGCCGGCGGTGTGCTCTTTGTGGATGAGGCAGGATTTCTGCTGCATCGTGAGTCAGGCGGATACGTTGATGAAGCCGTGAAGGAATTTGTGCGCTGCATGGAGAACTGCCGTGATGTGACGGTGATCTTTGCGATGTATCCCGGGGAGGCGAAGGAGGTGATGGCTCTGGATGCAGGTCTGCCTTCGCGTATTTCGGCAACAGTGCGCGTTGAGGATGATACGGAGAAGGGGCTGGGCACTATCTTTGCTTATATGCTTAAGAACAAGGGCTATCGGCCTGTGAAGGGGCTCCCTGCCAGGGCGGCGTCTTATCTGATGGAACTTAAGCATCAGGAAAACGGCAGCTTTGGTAACGCCAGAGAAGCAAGGCGCCTGGTGGATGCGGTGATCAAAGCAGTAGCTATCCGTCACGATACAGAGCGCCGCAGATCCTCCGGCAAAGCGGCATGCGCAGCGGACCTGGTACTGTCCGCCGATCTTAAAGCTGCGATCCGCACCATGGACGAACAGAAGCGTTCCGCCAGCGTAAGGCATATCGGCTTTGTAGTGAGCCCGGCATGCAAAACGGCGGTAAAGGTGTAGGTTTTATAAGGGAAAGCGGTACAAAAACGAGCATGTGCATTTTTGCACATGCTCCGGTTGTATAATCAGGACAACAAAAAACGAAGGGAGGGATAGAAATGGGGACTTTCATGTTAAAGGCAGGGGAAACTTTCGGGATAAAGGCGGAAATGCTGGGATTGGATATTGATCATCAGCTGAAAATTCTTAATGATCTGTATCATGGGAAGGTGGAGTTTGATAAGGACAGCTTTTTGGAAAACAAAATAGACGTCAAAAGACACTATAGAAGAGGTATCAAAAGAGATGTAATCTGCATAAAATGGGTGGCGGATGATATCGATGATCTGAAATTGCCTGAATGTGAGTATATAGCGGCGCAGGTTTTGTTTAAGGAGTCTTATAAAGGAAAATTACGGACGCTGCGGCTGCCCCGATGTCTGAAAAAGGTTGATTTTTATACTATTGATCTAAAAGTGAAATATATTGAAAATCTTGTGATACCACCGGAGACGGAGTATGTTGACGATAATGTATGCAAGATAGAAAAAGAAAATGCTGATGGAAGTGTGAGCGAGATGAAAATGCGTCTGGAATGCGATTGGGTGCCTTATCTAGATGATTGACCGGAAAGGAGAAACGGTATGAGTACATTCATGAAGGAAGAAGGGAAAATGTTTTCGAAAACTGCAGCATCGCTGGGCTGGGATGTAGACCGGCAGATAAAGGAACTGAATAATATATATAGCGGGAAGGTAGAATTTTCCAGATATAACTATTCTGAGTATTTAGAGAGGCATTCCCGACCCGCAATCTGTATAAATTGGTCGGCCGATGATATAGAAGATCTGGAATTACCGGAGTGTAAGTTTATAAGGATGATTGCCTTATTTGATCCGAACTATGTGGGGAATATCAAGACGATACGGCTGCCCTATTGCCTCAAGAGTGTGAATGTGGATGAAATGTGTAGTGGATTGTCAATGAGAATGTTGCAGGGACTGAGTGAGCATTTTGTGAGCAAAGATATTAAACTGCATAAAGTGGTGATACGATCCGGTACGAAGTTGAAGTCCGTGGAAGGATGCACGATCGTGAGGGAATTTGAGGATGGAAGTATAAAGAAGGAGAAACTTGTTATAACGCAGTGTACGGTGTATGAAAGAATATAACATATCAGGGCATCTGCTTGAGAAAAACGGCTATAAAAAGGCCTGTGCATTTTTGCACAGGCCCTTATTGTATGATCAGGACAACAAAAACGAAGGGAGGAAATACAAATGAGCGTGATCCGTAAAAAGGGTGGTGAGAATTTCGGGCTGAAAGCAGCAATGCTCGGTATTAGTATGGAGCAGCAGCTCCGGGCACTTAACAATATGTATCGGGGAAGCGTGGAATTTTGTATAGGTGAATATTTTGATAATTTTGATAATGCAAATGTTTTAGAAAAAGTTATCTGTATAAAATGGACGGCTGATAATGTGGGGCTGCTTGAACTGCCTGAATGTGAGCACTTCAGCATAGACTTGTTGTTCAGTCCTGATTATGAAGGAAATCTTCGGATTTTAATAATGCCCAAATGTACTAAAAATGCGCATTTCTATTTTGACGACAGGGCATGGGAACTTCGCAGGCTGGTATTCAGAACGGGAACAATTTTGGGCAAATGTTTGCCGCGAAATGTGTTTATAGAAGCGGATGAAGGCGTTTATGAGCGGGTGGGCACGATGTGAGTGCCATAAAAACATGACTGACGGTAGTTCACACCTCAGCTTCCCTGGAATAACGGAAGCGGCATTCGCTTCCCTTAATGGAACACTTCCTGGGATCGGAGAGGCTGTACTTAACGACGCAGGGACCTTCGATCTCGAACAGATCGGGATCGTATTTGTAACGGATAGCTTAAATCCACCAATTTCTGTTTGCAGGACTGCTACCGGTGGTTGATAAATAAGAGTATGGCGCAAATCATAAAAACTATGCTATAATACGCCGAAGGTTTTTAAAGCATTGTAAAGGAGCCGGAGCGCCGGCCAAAGCTCTTACGGCGCTTGCGGATAACATGAAATATGAAGACATCTAAGCTGCGTTTTATCTGTGCTGGTATATTTATTATATTGACAGTTTCTTTATGTATATTTCTTTGCAGTAAAAAACATGTGGAATTCTGCGATGAATCCCTTACCCTGGAATCCGCCAATTCTGTCTGGAAGGAAAGCGTATACGAACAGTGGAATACCTGGATGAGCGGGGATGACATCGCATCCTATTATTCGGCGACCGATTGGAATCCCAGACTGATCACCATTATGAAGAGACTCTGGGTGGATCATGTGCCTTTTTATTTCTGGCTGATCCGCGCGGCTTCCCTTATAGCCCGTGGCAGCGCCAGCCCCTGGATAGGCATGGGGCTCAATATCTTCCTGACTGTATTATTTGAGCTCTGGCTTTTTTATGTACCCGGCAGGAGCATGGGAGAGGATAAGCGCATGCTCAAAGCTGTATGCATCTTTTCGGGACTTTTCTTTTTCAGCTTTCCGCTGTTTTTTTCGCAGGTCAATCTGGTCAGGATGTATCTCCTGATAGCTTATGAGATGTACATGCTGCTATGGTATATGGGGAGCTTTTATCTTAATCGGGAAGAGAAGAAGAGGAACTTTGCTTATGCGGCAGTTGTGGCCTGTGCGCTGATCACCCATTATCTTTTCCTGCCTTTTTTCGGCATACTCTGCATCTTTGTTTTTGCGGCGCTCCTTATAGGCGACAGGAAGCGCATCCCTAAATTTATATGCATGAATATATCGGCAACCATACTTTCCTGCGTCATGGATCCCTACTGGATATACAGACTGCTGCGTTATAACCTGATGCCCAGATCCGATGGCAATACGGGTAAGAAGATAGAGCTTGGTGCGACACTGATGCGCACCCTTAAGGGACTGGTTAATATGCCGTTCCACGGGCGGCTGCCTTTTGCTGCAGCATTGGCACTGACTCTGCTTATCTTTGCGGCGGCAGTGGTTATCCTTATTAAAGAAGGCAGGAAAAAAACAGCGGTATTCTTTTTGCTGCTGGTCGCTTCCATATTCTGTTATCTGTTTATCGTATACATGATGAACGGCGGAGCAGGGCGTTATCACTGGCCTGCATTCAGTCTCTGGATCATACCGGTATATGCTGCGGCGATAGGGATATTCATCTGGCTTTGGGATAAAAAGCGGGGGAAGCTTAAGGTGCTGGGCGTACTGCCCGGAGCGTTATTGATCGCATTCCTGGCGCTTAATATACTTGACTGCAAAGATGGCGGCATAGAGTATCTTTATCCTGATTCGGTGGAAGATGAGCTCAGGGATAAGTTCGCAGACATGCCCTGGGTGATATGGTGTGAAGAGCATACCTATTATGAAGAAGGCGCAGCTTATAAATATATGATACCTTCGCAGATATGTTTTGTTTCACCCAACCATCCGGCGGGAGAGGAGTTTGAGCTGCCTGATGAATATATTCTTGTCTGCCATGATGAGAGATATGACGACGCGCTGGAATTAATGGAAAAGTATTCTGGCACCGTACCCGGAAAGAACGGTGAGCCTGTCTACTGCGGCTCAATGGGTTTCTTCCCTGTAAAACAGTAAATAAAAAAGATCCTTCGCTTTGCCCGGGATGACAATGCTTTATGTCTGTGTCATCCTGAGCGTTAGCGAAGGATCTTTTTCTTATTTACGATAAGGTGAAGAACGATATTGCCTTGCCCATATCCTCATTGATCTTTCTCATCTCAACGGTGGAATCCTGTGTATCGGAGCAGCTTGCCAGAACGGTCTGGCAGGAAGCAGCAACTTCTTCTGCGGAAGCTCCCAGCTCTTCGGAGATGGCGCCCAGTTCCGTAGTGGAATTGGTAAGATCAACCTTGATGTGATCAAGGGTGGAAGCCATTTCCTTGATGATGTCAATCTCTGTGATCGAAGCTTCAACGGATTCGGAAAGCTGTATGAACTTGGACTGTGCAGCTTCGATATCTGTCTGCTCCCTGGAGATAACATCATATACCTTGCCGGAAATCTCAACGGTGCTGTTGGAAAGGTTTACAACGTTCTCAATGATCTGCTTGATCTCCTTTGCGGATTCTGCAGAGGAATCTGCCAGGCTTCTTATCTCATCAGCAACAACCGCAAAACCACGGCCTGCTTCACCGGCGCGGGCTGCCTCTATGGAAGCGTTCAGTGAGAGCAGATTGGTCTGAGCCGCTATGGACTCGATAGCCTGTATTGCGGAGCTGATATCCGATATAGCGGAGTTGGTCTCGTTTACCTTAGCGGTGATCTCGTCCATAGCCTTCACGGATTCGTTAGCGCCGGCATAAACGGACTTCATGCAGTCTGTAGCCTCGTTGTTGGCCTTCTTGATAGTGTGCGAAGCTTCGTAAAGGTTCTGTACGTTATTATTAAGGTGTTCGATATTATCGCCGAGATCCACGGCTTTTTCGGCCATAGCCTGTGCATTGGTTGCGACAGCCTGTGAAGTATCTGCCACTTCGTTAACGGCCATGTTGATCTGGGAGATGGAATCTACGTTATCGCGTGTCATATCATCAACACTGACGATGGATCTGTTAAGCGTATCTGCAGCAGTCTTCACGGAACCCATGGAATTGGAGAGGGCAGAGCGCAATACCTGGAAGGAATTGACGATGCTCACAGTCTCCTTTATGTGGGAATTGACATTGCAGCTTGCGGTAACATCACCTGTACTGAGCCTGTCGAGGGATTTTGCGATACCGATAAGGGGAACGGATATCAGACGCTCGATCAGCAGTGCCAGTACGGAGAAGAGTATGATGCAGACGACGCAGGTGACAATGACCATGGTTGTTATGGAGCTTACGCCCGAAAGAACATCATCTTCGTCAGCGGTAAGTACGGCGATATAATGCTCATTGTTGCCGATATAATAACCGGCATATTTGGTCTTGCCTTTGTATTCGTATTCGATAATATCCGGCTCGGGATGCTTGCCTTCGCCTATCTCAGCTACCAGACCCTTAACGGCTGCGTTTTCAACAGGATTGCCTATCTTGGTCTCATCGGGATGATGTATCATGGTGCCCTCATGATCTACAAAGTAGGTATAGGCGCTGGAAAGGTTAAGATCTGAAACATCGGCAATTTTGTCTGCTATCTTTCCTACATAGAAAGCACCGCCGCAGAAACCGATGGGCTGTCCGTCAACGATGATGGGTGTATACATTGACATGATGAGCTGTCCGGAAGCGGGGCTGGTCATGATACCGGTGTTAAATACGCCGCTTGCAGCAGAGGTCATGGAATTCTGAAGACCGGTAAGCTTGTCGCCTTCACGAAGTATCATGCCTATGACCGGAACATTGGGATGTGTCATAACCTGGGAATTCCAGTCGCAGAGATACAGGCCTTCCCAGCCGTCCAGGGAACCGAAGAAATCCAGGGTATACTGCTGGGCTGCTGCGGCCAGCTCGGCATTGGAAGGATCCTGAAGATACTGCTTAAGGATGGGAGCGGTAGCGTAAGCTTTAAGGGACTCCTGATTCTTATCAATAATGGCATCAAACGAAGTACCTATGGCGTCGATGACCTGAACCAGTGTGTCATGGGTATAGGTCTTGATCTCCTTTTTACTCTTGCTGATGGAAATGATTCCGATGGTCAGTGAAGTGACGATAAGCGGGATCAGCGCGAAAAGAATGAGAGTCAGTCTCATATTGAGTCTGGAAGTGGCCGATCCGTTGTTTTGCGTGTTGTTTGTAGCCATAAATACCTCCTTGTATGTTAATCATAAATTTAGAGAAAAACTCTGTGTATTATTTTAGTTGTTTTTGACTAAAAAATCAAGTGAAATAAGCACCTGCTTGTGACTTTTATCTAAAACAGAAGAGCCGCAGCTTGTTGTTTTTTTAGGCAGGATATGTTATAATCCAAGCATGGATCAGTATGGTTATCAGGACGGCGGCAATATGCCGTCCGGACAATATTATCAGAGGATGCCGCGGCGGCAGGTGAACGGTATGGCAGTAGCGGCCCTTGTAATGGCGCTGCTGGCTGTGCTGACCATAGTCACCGGAGTGGGGCCTGTGTTCTTCGGCAGCATGGCGATATTATTTGCCATACTTTCAAAGGGCGGGAACAGGCGCATGAAGGGAACTGCATTAGGCTGCGTTCTGCTTTCGGTGACATCTATCGCAGCGGGTATCCTGCTTACGATTAAGGTCATGGATCTGATACAGCATGATCCCATGGTCAGGCAGCAGGTTGACCAGAGCTTTGAGATGATGTACGGCGTAGATTATGACGGTTTCATGGATGGCATGAAGAATTATTACGAGACCGGCGAGATGCCGGAATTTATGGAGAATATGCAGCAGGGTAAATACCCTTATTATTCCTACCCCGGAGGGGGACAGTTATGATGGGAGCTATCGGGCCAATAGGATACGGAGGAGTCTACGGCAGCGTTTCTGCGATGCAGTATGCCGGCTCTGCGTTTGCGGCCGAAAGCACCACAGCCTCTCAGGAGACGGATAAATACGGCAAGCCCTTACCCAAGGGCATGGATGAACGGCAGGCGAAGCGCCTTGGAAAGGTGGAATGTGAGACCTGCAAGGAAAGGAAATACCAGGACGGCTCTGATGAGCAGGTATCTTTTAAAACGGCAGCCAGGATAAACCCTGCGGCAGTGGAGGCAAAGGTCCGCGGCCACGAGCAGGAGCATGTGGTAAACGCCTACGATAAAGCACAGGAGAAGGGTGGCAAGGTACTGAACGCCAGCGTACGGCTTAAATATGCCGTTTGTCCCGAATGCGGGCGCAGCTACTGTGCGGGTGGAGAGACAGCCACTACCATAAAGTATAATGGCGACGATCCCTACAGCCGTAACAATAAGTCCATGGGTCAGGAAGCCTTTAAGGGGAATAACCTTGATATGGCGGTATAGTACTTGATGAACGGGATCAGAACTTCGGAAGAATTAAAATGTGATGCAAGAGCAAATCTTCTGGGCAGGTACGCAAAAGTCGTACCTGTTCATTTATTGTATCTTTTTGTCAGCGCGACTTTTACGTCCTTAAGCGCAAATATCTCTTCAAAAAAATATGCTCTGGCCTTCTTTCTGGCCATAGCTATTCATGTCCTGGGGCTGGTGCTGGCAAACCTTCTGCATTATGGGCTTTGCGCTTTTTATATGAATATCAGCTGCAGGTATCCGGCTTCGTTCATAGATATATTCAGAGGCTTTTCCTTCAGGGATGACAGGGCGGTACGCATAGCTCTGCGCCTTACCCTTACCCTTCTGGGCTGTGAACTCCCCGGCGTGGCTATGTACGGATTATTTAAGATGAGCGGCAATGTCTATATCCTGCCACTGGTTTCTCTTGCCATCTGCCTGGGGCTTACGGCATATTGTATCTATTATCTGGGGATGAGCCAGTGTTATTATCTGATACTGGATTTCCCGGAGAAGGATGTTGATGAGATAATAAAGCTTTCGCGCTGGCTCATGCGGGGACAGCGCTTTAAGCTGTTCTATATACATGTCAGTTTTATACCGGTATATCTGGTAAGCGTTTTAAGCTGCGGGATCGGATTATTATGGGCGCTGCCCTATGCAGAGGAAACCTTCACCTGTTTTCATCTTAATCTTACCAGTGCAGCTGCCTCCGGAGCTCCACGTGAATAAATCTGGATCTTGAAAGAGGAAATTATGAAAAAGAATGATAACTACATAGATAACGACAGCGATCTTGAAATGCTCGATCTGTCGAACGATCATATAGAAGCTGCGGATGCCGGCGCAGCCGACGCCGGACGGAAGGAGAAAAAGCGCAGGGCAGAGAAGAAAAAGGGCATTATCCCTGTAACG
>CAMVRS010000168.1 GCA_947169935.1 uncultured Lachnospiraceae bacterium | reverse complement strand
CTCCTTTCTGATACTAAAAAAGACCTGCCGAAGCAAATCTTTTCTTTTACACATATTATGGATCTGTTTATCTTTAATTTTTTAAAGATCCGATATTTTGCTACAATATCCCCATCTCCCGCAGCTGTCCGATCGTATCTTCCGCACTCACATGAAGGATCCCTGTACCGCCAAATTCCCTCCAGGATGCGATATTTCCCGGGTGATCGTCGATCAGTACCTCGTCTTTTCCTTTACAAAACTCTTTTTTCTGTTCCCGGTATACGATATTCACCACCAGGTCTTTGGATAATAAGCGGTGCGCCCAGGCGGTCTTGTCCTCACCTGCGGTTAAAATCCCGCGCTTCGGTTTGGGTATTCCGGTCAGGATCTCACAACGATCCCCGTATTTTTCATAAAGCTTCTGAAACATTTCCAATGCGCCCGGCATCGGTTCCAGCTTATCATAAAAATGCTCTACTTCCCGGATATGCTCCCACATCCGGTTATCCTCTTCCTCAGATCTCTCTCCATACTGCTCCTGCGGCTTAAACCCGCAGAGTTCCAGGACGCCCCTGTCAAAATCTGCCAGCACACCATCCATATCAAAATAAATTTTCCCGATCATATATATCCTCCCACTTATTTTACCGGATAGTTCCTGTGATCCCTTTCAGTCTTTTCCATATAGCGACTCCATTTTCCGGATTTCTTCCCGGATTTTTGCCCTTATCCCCTCATCCATGATCTCCACCGTATCCCCATATTGCATCGCCCAATGCACGATCATAAACGGAGATGTCCGGACCTTCACAATATCATATCCTTCTTCACAGGTCTCATCTGTCTTCTCATAATAATCCCCGAACCAGTCATGTATGATGGTGTAATCCGTATTCTTTATCTTTATCCGGACATCCTGCGGTTCATCATAGGCCATATTAAGATGCTCCGCCATGTATTTTTCGGGATTCCAGGCTGCATTCGAAATAGGAAGTCCTTCAAATGATGTTACTTCTATCGGAATGATCTTTCCTTCTTCATCCTGTATTATCTCTACCTCGCTCATCAGATCAACGCGGTAGTGCTTCGCCTGCTCGTCGCCCGCCATAAAACCGATACAATAATAATTATCATGATAGACAACAAGATGGTAGGGACTAAGCGTATGCCAATATTCTGTATTAGGTATCATAACATGATCCGCAGTATAACGGTTAAATTTAAACCGGATCTGTCCCATGTTATTGACTGCATCCTGTATTATCTTAAGATTTTCCGAAAGCCTGCCTCTGTCTTCCTGTCCCACACCGGCAATCCGTCTGTGAATAGCTTTGGAATTAAACCTTATCTTTTCCCCGTCCCAGAACGGTGACCTGTAATACACACTTGCCGTCCCGACAAGCTTCTCTATCAATTTATTTTTTTCATCATATGAAAACAGATCAGAAAAACTGATCAATTGGAGCAGTTTATTAAGCTCATCATTATTAAAAGTATGCACATAGGAAAAATTTGTGATACTGGGTGCCTTCTTACCCTTTTCACCGTTTATTCTGTTTTTCAAACGGTTCTCTTTATAGCCTTCATATTTGATCTTGTACTCACTTTCCTTTTCTCGGGTGTACTCCAGCGGGTCCAGTTCAAGAAGGATACTTTCCAACGCACTTGTATAAGTATTGGGAGCTTCACGGCGTATGTTTCCATATTTGGCTATTCGATAAGTCCTTAAAAGCTCTTTCAGTTTCTCTATGGTAATTGAATGCTTCTCATCTGTAGTGAGCCTCAAAACCTTAAGTATCTGCAGCACCAGTCTCTGACTGTCAAATCTCTCTTTTTCCAGTCCGTCAGCGATCTTATTTAATTCTTCACGCTTTTCTTCGGAAATCGCACTCTTTTTATCCTCAAGTATTCTCATGATTTCCAATATTCCGATTGCGCGTTCCACATCATTATTATCAGAACGTGCGACATCTTCATTTACAAAATCATCAACAGCTTTCGGATCAACAATTTCCGGGCATTCATCCAGTGATACTCCCGATTTACTATGCGTCCCTGCCTTCTTATTATACTGTTTCGGTTTGCCGGTAATTCCCAAAGGATTCAAAAGCAGTTCCAGCTCATCCTTTATGTCTTCATCAATACACTTTGTTGCATAGGTCAGAAATTTATCCTTCCCGGGAATAAAATTCCGGATAGCGGATACAAATCCGTGCCAGCCGGCCATATACAGATCCTCTTCAAGATCTTTGCGGTGCTCAACCGGCATAATAATTTCTTTAAGGCTGTTCCATGCCCGATCATGTACATATAATTCAAAATTCTTACAGAGTGCTTCCCAAGCATTATTATCACCATTTTTTGCTTTTTCGATCAGATCACGTACTTCATCTTCGGATAAATACTTGTCCATTACGTCCTCCTGTCTGTAGTTCTCCTGTTGATCGAAACTACTCGACTGTCACGTTTATGGTTATAGTCTTGCCGTTAATTTTGGCCGTCAGTTTTGCTTTTCCGGGTCTGGCTCCCCAAATGACCATGTTTTCATCAGCAAAAGCTATATCCGCCTTGCTGGACTTGAATATCACATCACGCTCCATGTCTTCAAACTCAATATTTGCAGCTTCCCCCTGGGAAAGCTTCACATTATACTTGTTCTTTCCGGAAGATACTATCACGGAGGATACTATGGCCGGATTTTCCACATAAACATCAATATAATATGTTTGCCCTTCATATTCGGTAGATATGGTCGCATCTCCGGGTGCAACAGCCGTGATCTTTTTGCCACTTACGCTTACCACACCCTCATTATCAGACACCCACTCAACATCCTTAACTCCCTTTATGCTTATGGTTTTTGTGGTGTCTACCGTCATATGAAGAGTTCTCTCTTTTGCCGCGGTACTTTCCTTTACTCTTACCTTGCAGTTATATGCCTTACCGTTAATATATGCCGTTATCGTTGCACTTCCTTTAGCTACAGCTGTTACGTTTCCTTCCTCCGAAACAATTGCAACATCAGGATTGCTGCTGGACCATACTACCGGAAGATTCTCAGCATCATAATCGATATCCGCCTCCCGAACTGCTCCGGACTCGAGTGCTACGCTGCTCTTTCCCATCGTCGGTTTACTGATATAGACATCGATCCTTCTTCTTCCCTTAATAAGCTGTACAGGCGCGTTTGTTTCCTTTTTCGCGGTTACCTGATTCTTTCTGCTTACAGTAAGATATTTTTTGTTGCTGCTGCTCCAGCCCGATTCATTAAGCGTAAACTTCTGTCCCTTAACCAGATAGATCTCTTCTGTTGCATCATCTATCACAACTGTAGGGTTTAATCCTGACTGGGGCAGCTCTTCACCGGAAACCGTCACCTTACATTCCGCTTTTATCCCGTCAACTGTCACAGTAACAACCGCATTGCCTTCACTGAGTGCCGTTACCATACCATCATCGGAAACCTTTGCCACTTCCGGAGCCGATGAAGTCCATGTAATTTCTGTATATACTGCATCGTCCGGTTCAACTGTTGCCGTAAGCCGTTTATTGTTTCCCACTTTCAGGTCAAGAGATGTTTGATCCAATACGATCCCGCTTACCGGAACAGGCTGCTTTTCCTTCACCGTTACGGTGAATGTATCCGTCATCCCCAGATATGAGACTTTGATGGTCTGGATTCCGGTTTTATCCTTATTGTAACCGCTGATCATGTCTTTAGTCAGTGAAACAGTTTCCGTGGATTCGTCAGTGTAATAAACCGTTACCTTACCGCCGTCAAGCTTCAGCTCCTCGCCCTGCTCATACTCAGTTTTTGCAGGCGGCGTAACAACTATATGATCCGGCTCCACGACTACTGTTCCTTCGATAACCGTAATCTTACACTCGGCCGTAAGATCCTCAAATGTTGCTGTTATTACAGTATTCCCTTCACTGAGTGCCGTTACCAGGCCTTCCTCTGAAACCTTAGCCACAGAAGATTTGGATGATGTCCATTCGGGTACTACTGCCAGTATCTCATCAGATTCTATCGTAACATTAAGCTGCAGGGTTTCTCCGACTTCCAGAGTTGCGGATTCCTTGTCTATTATAAGCTTGTTCCCGGAAACGGGATCTTCACCGGTCTTTTTAATTGTAAAGGTTAAACTCTTCACGCCGGTATAGTTACCTTTACCAGTAATCTTTACTGTAGCTGTGCCCGGCTCCAGATTATCGATATATTCTATCGTATAATCCGTTCCGTACTTAAGTGTCTTATTACCGTCCTTTACGATCACATCGGGGGTAATGGGATTACCTGTATATTCCTGTTCGGACTCCAGGTAAAAAGCAAGCTCCGTAATATCCTTAGGCAGAATGTTGAATGTCGCGGAGATCATTCCGCAGTAATTTCCTTTTCCTGATACGTTTATCATTGCAAGGCCTGCATTGATATTATCCTGATAACTGACGGAATAATCCGTTCCAGCCTCAAGTACGGTATTTCCGTCCTTCACGGTAACTGCAGGTTCGATCTCCTCACCTATATAATACTGATCTTCAACATCTTCTATGGTACAACCTGAAATATCAACAGCATCCGACGAACCATCGGGATCATATGCATAAAGATATACGGTGTTACTGCTGTCGCCGTATTTATTCCCGGCCCAGCACACCTTTCCGTTAGCATATACAGGCATTTCACAGGGATTAAGTCTTGCCTTATCGGAAAGCTGCGCAGAATCCTGCACAACGTTTCCTGATGCATCAAGGATCATATAATATACGCCCTTATATGTGCTGCCCACAGTGTATTCATAAAGGATAATGATCTTATCATCTGCAGTAGCGGCTATCTGGACATTTTCGATCTTTTCATTGCTGCCCAGGGAAGTCAGCCATTTCACACCGTAGTCCGTAACATTCTCATCACCGTTCTTTCCTGCTATACCGCTGCGGACCCCGCTTGTCACATAGCCTTCGGCCTTGCTCAGATCTTTAGAAGGAATGAATATCTGGATAAAGATATCTTCTTTTTCGTTCGCCGCATCCGAATCAAGAGATTTAACCGAAGAGGAAGCAAAGGCGATATTGCCGTTTGATAACGCCGCCATGCCGCCCATATGGGCAAAATTATTGTTAACCAAATTCATGTCATACTTGTCAAATGCGCCTTGCTCTATCCAGAAATCAAATATCTTACTTTCTTTTGATGAAGAGTATTTATTTCCAGATAAATTTAATATATAAGTATCAAAACCTCTGGAATAGCAGTCACCTTCACTCATAAACACAAATCCGTTATCAACCGCAACGGTTCTCTGTGCAAATGAATGTGATTCGTAAAAATCCCCCGGAGCTACCTTATCCATAGTATCTATATTAACCGCAAATACCGAATTGCTCTGATGCCCGCTGTACATTTTACGCGCATAGTTCACTGCCAGAACTTTACCCGAAATGGCAGCGTCGCAGCATCCCGCCTCAAAAGGATACTGGGTATAAAAGGTATTATCATAATATGACGCCATGCTTGAACTTCCGTTATCGCCCGTTGTAGCAATATGAGCTCCGCTGCTGCTGTATTTTGATATGAATATAGTCTCGACATTTGTATCACTGCCGCTGTTTGCTTCACCTGTGACCAGATAGAAATTGCCGTTCTTATCACAAAGGGCTGTTCCGAAGGTTGGATGCTGCTTTGTCAGTACCACCGAACCGGTAACCTGAAGTGAAGCCGAAGTCTTATATATGGTAACAGTGCTTGTATCATCCACGGCAATATACATATTACCGTCTGCCCCTTCAAACTGGGCAACATTGGTAACACCGTCCCAGTTTTTATAGGATCCCGACGCACTGATCTTCTTTGTAATACCGCTGTCTTTGCTTACCAGCGTCGCCGATCCGGCAAACACCGGAAAACAGCTGCCAAACATGTTCGTCAGCAGGATCAGCACCATAATAATACAGTTAAATGATTTTATTCTACTTTTCATAAGTACCGGTACCTCCTTTTCTTTTTCTGCAGTGATATAATCCCGGTTCAAAGCATTAATTTGCCTATAATTATACAAAACACTGTTATTTGTTTCAAGCATCCCATTGTTGCAGCGGGGAATGATTCTATGATCTGTTCACACGAATAGAAATACTCTTCACACGATAAAAGTCCTATGTGTAACGATGTCAGGGTATACTCTGTTCATCAAAGGACATTAATCCGGACAAGGAGGGACGAGAATGAATATTCTACATTATATTTTACTGATAATATACGGGATTATTCTGGGGACGATAAAAGGAGCCCTGATCCGCTTTTTTAAACTCAAAAGCAAAGAAACCGAAGGCTTACAGCCGCTGAAGTTATATGGATGCTTCTTAGAATTAAAAACAGTAAAGGAAGTATCTCTCCGGCCGGCAGTCTGTTCATTCCTTCAATAGCAAATATAGCGGGAATGTTTCTCATGATAAGGATTCCTGCATTCATTTATGGAGCGTAACATGTCAGAGCAGGTAATAAAAGAAAAAACACGAATAAACAGACTTTTGAAATATCTGGATATCCTCATTTTCTGGAATTTTATCTGGTTTTCTTCTGACAGATATTCAGACACACGCATCGTTTCAAATGTGTTTCTGATCACCGGGATAATCATCGCTATATATCTGTATATAGAACACAGCAGGAACCAACAGCCGGAAGATAAACGGGATTTTAAAGTCATATCAGCCAAAATGTTCAGGATTTCAAAACATGCATTAATATGTTCTGTATTATTTTTGATAACCCAAATTCCGTATTTCACTCAAAACTTTACTATCACGAGTTATGTGGCATCAATGAATCAGATGCTGCTCCTGGCTGCTACAATATACTACTTTATGTTTTTTGGAACATTCATTGCCTTTATATGCGGCATTATAGGTTTGATCATGTTTTTGAATACTATCGTAAACAAAGAATACAAAGCGCTGCGGGCAACTGTTGCCCGCAGCTGCATAATGAATATCATATCTTGTCTGATCACCTTTATCGGTTCTTCATTATCATAAAAGAGGATATAACCGATTACAGCTTATGGCATTTTATCTCATCATAAGACAGTTCATTATCACCGAATACGAAATGCGTCCATCTCCTCTTCATACTGAATCTGTTCTCTCCGATAGGATAAAGTTTTGACGTGAAGCATCTCCCATCCTCATCAACGCCTTTGGCGAACAGATCACCGTCTTTGAGGAACACTTCTTCCATGATAAGCTCCGCATCATCGGGATGATCATACTTTCCGCAGAATGACTCCCACCCGGACCTGTCGGGATCTTTAAGGCTTTCATCTTCGATAACAGTTACATTTCCCGGCTCCTTATCCTTCGCTATGGCACGCATGCCGTTCCAGAAAGCAGCATCTGAACGTACATCCTCAGCTTCACGGCAGCCCATAAATATTAGTACCCTGTCTGCATCAACAAAACGCTCATACCAGGTATTAAGGCCCGGCATACCGCCGCCGTGCTTAACTATCAGTCCGAACTCGGGATCGTTTTTGATATCCCAGCCAAAACCGTATCCATCCCTGTCTTCATCCGCTCCTGATATGCTTCCGTCATTAAGCTTGATCGTACTGTACATCACCTTCTGTTCTTCAGTAGTCAGCACTTTTTCTTCCCTCAAAGCCCTGTCCCAGATGAACATATCAAAAATATCGGTATATACATAATCATCGCCGTTAAGCCCGTCGAATGCGATCACATCCCTGTCAGCCGATTCCGCCACCGGAATATGTCTGCCATCCTTAACTACCATATTACGGGCAATATTATCATGTGGGATACCTTCGGTCCAAATATGGTATACACCGGTATGATACATTCCTGCAGGTTCAAATACATTCTTTTTCAAGTACTCTTCAAACGGGACACCGGCTGCCTTTGCTATTATCTCTGCCAGCAGATTATAACCGCCATTGGTATACTCAAAGGCTTCACCCGGAGCAAAATGTGCCTGTTCCCCGCTCTCAGCAAGGAAGTGTATAACTGCATCGCTGCCCGGCACCTTCTTCTCTTCCTTCCACTTCCGTACGATCCAGTTATCTTCATCATAAGTTTCGGGAATCCCACCGGTGTGTGTAAGAAGATGCCTTATGGTTACTCCGGGATAAGATAATTCCGGGTAATACTTCGTAACCTCATCTTCAAGGCTTAAACGCCCTTCCCTTACAAGAAGCATTACTGCCGCCGCGGTAAACTGCTTGGTGATCGACGCAAGCTGAAATACACTGTCTTCCCGCATTTGCAATTTGTCTGAAAAATCCCGGAAGCCTACGGCTCCCTTGCTGATTATCTTTCCTTTTTCGGCATACAGCCAGGTCCCGTTGAACGCTCTTTTTTCAAAAGCCTCCTGCACCAGGTTTTCCATTAAAGCTTTCTTGTCCATATGTTCTCCCGCCTTCTTTGGGATATCCGATATAACATGATAATATATACTTTCCATTATAAACCTCTTTTTTTCAAAAAAGGGCCGGCATTTCATAACCGGCCCTTCACTAATTCAGCATTGTTCTTTTTCAAAAAATCAATATCTCTGCCATAATCAAAAGCAGTTTCCTCATCATTCGCCTGAAAAGCTTCAAACAGATCCGTCGGGATCCTTCCCGGCCTTGTCCTTTCATAGATCGTAAGATTCCAGGAATGCTTGCATTTTTTGCAACGATAGATCAGCCATACATCCACGCTGTTACCGTTTGCATTTACCCGGAATCTTCCGGAATTTACAAATTCCTGTTTCTTCCCACAGCCTCCGCATTTGTGAAAAATATGGACCGCAGCGGATTCAGACTGCCTCAACGCTGTCTTTCAAAGCCACGCGCTGATCCCGCAGTATCCTCTGAATGCTTTTTTCGGATAAAGAAAAACTCTGTGCCAGTTCTTTTAAACTCCGGCCTGTTTTATAGGTTTCGTATATCTTCTCGTTGCGTTCACGGAAATATACTTTTGCAGCGGTCCTGCTGCCCCATTCCTGTTTTTCTTTTGATGGTATATAAATTGACTTTCCTTCTACATATTGCTGAATCGCTTCAATTAATTCTTTGGGCAGAATGGTCTCTGCCTTAATATAGCTCATAATGCTCCTCCTAAAATATTCCCTTAGGATTCGTCTGAGCTTACGATTCATTCGGTATATTTAAGCTCAGACTACTGAGCGATAATAAGTCTTCTGGTCATAAAAACTATGC
>CAMVRS010000167.1 GCA_947169935.1 uncultured Lachnospiraceae bacterium | reverse complement strand
ATATAGTAGCGGCAGCCGATCAGGATAATGTTATGGTGCGTCATATAGAAGGGATAGTTCTGCCGGAGGATATTCCGCTGATAGCCAGTGTGTTTGTAAATTGGAGATATACAGATCTGTATCAGGGAACCAAGTGTTTTGTCAATATAGATGGGGATATTCAAAAAAATGCTATAAAGAATAAAGATATGGAGTGCTGGGAGATAGGTGGTACTGTAGCCAGTCTGGCAATAGAGGCGGCAATAAAAATGGGGCCGAAAAGGATATATCTTGCGGGACAGGATTTGGGCTTCCCCAATGGCAGGAATTATGCCCAAGGCATGCCTCACGAAATAACAGAGCATTCCACCGGAAATGAAAAAGTGCTTTCTGTCGACGGCAGTATGATAGAGACAACGGCGGGGTATAATGTATTTCGTCTGGCCATTGAAAGACAGATTGAGAAGAACTATAATATTGCATTTTATAATTTGTCTTCTCATGGGGCGATGATCAAAGGCGCATTACCAATTGATATCAGATCGATATGAGTTTAAGGAGAGACTGTATGCAGATTCTGGAGCAAAACGAGAAACAGTATTATGCCAGGTATCAATGTTCGCTTCAAGAGATGGCGTCAGGGATAGAACTACAGAGTATTAACAGTACGCTATATGATAATTTAGATAGTATTAATTCAGAGAAGCTTTCCATACCCAAGGATGTTCGATTGCTGATCATACTGGGGTTTGGGGATGGCTGTATGGTGAATACTCTGTTAACTGACATGGATGATGAGGTTTCAATCATTATCTATGAGCCTGATAGGGTTCATTTTCTGTATACATGTATGCGGAATGATATTTCGATGGTGATTGGCAGGCCAAATCTGGAGATAGTATTTGGCGATGGGGATATAAGAAAACTATTGGAGAACGGTATTAGAAGAATAACCGGAGTATTAAATATACAACATATGTTCTTTAAAGCTTTGCCCGGATATGCAGAGAATTATCCTGATTTGGATAAAGAGACGATCGAAGCCGTTAAGGAAATATTGATGTCACAGGCGGCTGAATATGTGACAGAGATATCTTACAGCCGTGCTATATATAAAAACCAGTTGTATGCATTATCTGTTATGCATTTCAATTCATTGTTCAGTGATTTACTTAATGTATTCCCGGATAGGGAAATGCCTATTATTCTGGTAGGAGCCGGTCCTTCGTTGAATAAAAATGCAGCTGCTTTAGGAAAGGTTGATGGAAATGCATTGGTTATCGCTTGCACCCGAGCGATGTCAACGCTTGATAAAAATGGTGTTGATGCAGACCTGGTAGCTATGGTTGATATGGAAGAAGGACATGATTTTTGTGAGCATGATACGGACAGGCAGTATCGTCTGTTATTTCATTCACAGTCAGCAGCTGATATTCAGAAAGAATATGTTGGCAGAGGAATATATTTCGGATTTCAAAAGGAACGTTATCCATTAAAAGGATTTAGTAAGGAGATTGATGATTTTTCAACGGGCGGATCTGTGATCACCTGTATTTTTTCTGTATTTATGCAGGCGGGATTCAAAAAATTTATACTTGTTGGTGAGGATCTGGCCTATTCAGAGGAAGGAAAGACGCATTCCGGAAACTTTCAAGAACAAACTAAAGAAAAAATCTTTCAAACGGAAAGTATCAATGGAGGGATGATAAAAACAAGATCTGATTGGCAGATATTCCGCGCTTTTTTTGAGCAGGAAATCGAAGCCCATCCGGAGGTTGAGGTGATAGATGCTACAGAGGGCGGGGCACTTATACACGGCAGTAAAGTAATGACCCTGGAAGAGGCAGTAGATAATTTGAGCAATCGGTCATACCGGATAAGGGAGAAATTGAATTATCTGCCGGTAGGATTTAATAATGATCTGATTGAGATAAAAGCATTTTATGACCGCATAGTGTCACAATGCGGGGAAATGCAATATCTTTTAAAAGAAGCAATATTGTGGAATGATCGTATAAGAAATATGGAGGCGGAATCAGCTGAAGGAATGGCGGCCGGAGCCTTCCAAAAGTATAATGATCTGTATCTTGAAATAGTAGATGATAATAAGGCAGATACTTTAAAAGGGTATGCTGCAGATGCAGTATATGCATATACTGATAAAGCGCAGTATTATTTAGCTGATGAACAATATGCCGAACGCTTGGATCTGGAAAAAGAATTCTTTAATAATCTGCTTACTGCAAATATCGAGTTGGTTGAATATGTTAGTGTTTTGAAATCCAATATGATTAAAATGACTGGCGGAATAGTGCTGCAGGCGAATGAAAACGCATTTCGAAAGAGATATGGTAAGTCGTTAAGAGACATGGCTCTCCAAACCGAGCTGACTGACTATAGGCCTGTCGGCGAAGACGAATACTATGCGACGGAGGGGAATGATAATTCCGGGGCTGTATTATTATGGCTTATATTTGGTATCGGAAAGGGAGAAGTAATCCGTAAGCTGATCGTAGAAAACACTGCAAGTACCCGGTTTATGATATATGAACCGAATGTTGCTTCTTTCCTGGAACTTACCAGACAAACAGATATTTCGGATATTATCGCAGATGAAAGAGTTGCGATCATATTAGGAAAAGAGGAGTTGAATAAAGGGGTAGAAGAGAGCTTTGGACATGCAAATCTTGAGCATAAAAAGATTTTGTGTAATTCGGCGGCGGCTGAGATTAATAAGGCAGAGATAGAAGGCTTTTTAAAAGTTATCGGTGATAGAGAAGCATATTTGAGAAGGGCAGGGTTTTCGTGGGAGTATCTCGGGGAAAATCTTTGTATGAATGAATTATATGCATTATCTCAGGTGAATAATAATTATCTTGTTAGTGACCTGTTCGAAAATATACCTGATAGAAATATTCCGGTGATATTGGTAGCAGCCGGACCATCATTACGTAAGAATGCGGATTTTTTAAAGAAAGCATATGGGAAAGCTATTATAGTGGCAGCCGCGCATGCATGGCCTGTATTAGAAGAGAAAGGAATCTGTGTAGATTTTATAGCGCGTCATGATGGCATGCAGGGAAAGGATACGGGCTTTCTTAAAGCAGATGAATCACGTTCGCAGCGTTTGCTTCTGGCGGCATCTTCAGGTTATGAAATACAGAAAGAGTATAATGGGAGATGCTATTATTATGGTTTTTCTGCAGATATTTTTAGGGATGATCGTTTAAAAAACAACTATCTCTCCGAGAATAGGGGGGGATCTATAGCAACGGACGTATTCGAGTTATTTGCTGCTGCAGGATTTAAGAATATTATACTGGTAGGACAGGATCTGGCGTATGGAACAGATGGACAGAGTCATGCTTCCGGTTCTAACAGTAATGAATATACAGATACAGGGCGGCTTGAAACCGAAGGCATTAATGGTGAAAGAATAAGAACCCGTGATGATTGGCTGATGTTTTTGCGATTTTACGAAAAGCTGATATCTGAGAATCCGGAGTTAAAGATTATCGATGCTACGGAAGGCGGGGCCAGAATACGCGGTACCCGGATAATGCCGCTTTCGGAAGCAATAAATGAGCTTTGTGCGTCAGAGTATCCTGTCAGCAAGTGGATAGACAGTACGCTTAAGGCCGGATGTATTCATGGGATTGATATAGGTGGCCACTCACTTATCGAGCAGCTGGAGTATATAGATGAAATAAGAAAGCAGATAAGGGAGATACTTATACTATCGGACAGAATAAGTGTCAGATTACGTATTGGACAGACTGATGATCCGGAATTCTTAAAGGATTGTGAAAGTTATGATCGGCTGTATCATAAGATCCTTGATGGAGAAGAGGCTGCACTCCTCTGTTATTATGCTCAGGCAGAGATACAGAATTATATTAAGGATGCGCTTTTGGTTGATTGTGATGCTTTGGCTAAATTAGAAAATGAAAATAAATTGTTTGAAAAACTGCAGGCAAAATGTATAAATCTGGGCGCATTGATGGATAAAAACGGAAATGCATCAGCTGCCATAACACCGGTTGCCACAGTGGCGGCTGAAGAGAAGGAGCCTGTTGATGCGTTGATAAAAAAAGTCAGAAACTTTTATGATGGCGATCATGACTGTCTTCCGGATCTGTACAATATGATGTGTGATTATATGGAATTACCAATGGAGTACAGAAAAAGCAATAGTAATAAACTATGCAAAGAAATGCTGACAATGATCGTATCGAAACCGTTAAAGGTACCGTATTTCATGTTGTCCTCTGTTCTCGAAATGACAGAGAATAAAGATGTATTTCAACATCTTCTTCATCTATGCATTGATGATGAAAAGCTGACAAAAGAGAACCGGCATTATATTTATTATCAAATGGTCAGGTATAAATTTGTTCATCCGGAAGTGAATACCAAAGAGAACAACAGTCTGATGGATGATCTGTACGAAAAAATATATCAAGCATATAAAGAGGAATTAGGGGATTGTTTATTCAAGATACATAAGGAAGAGCGAAATAAAGATTTTGTTATTGTTTTGGCTACACAGGTCCTTACTATTAATCATGGACCAACTAAGGTGCTTTTTGACAGGTGTTATATTTTGGAAGAATTTCTTGGGAAAAAAGTCTATATTATCAATACAGCGGAGATGATGTCTCCATATGGTGAGATGGAATGGTTTGGGGCTACAGAGCCGAATTACTATGATTCATATGAGGAACATGAAACGATGGATTATAAAGGTAAGAGCTTTGCATTCTTTCAGTGCCCCAGAGAAATGCCGCAAGTGGAGGTGATAAGGCAAATTCTGCATATTATACAAGATGCCAAACCTTGGTGTGTTGTAGCTATAGATGGGGCATGTATTACTGCGGATATGTGTGCTGAGATTGTTCCGACAATTACCATTAACCTTTCAAATGACCGTGCGGTTACCAGGACTACATTCCAGATGCTTTCTCATGTTATGAATAAGGAAGATGAAAACTGGTTGAAAAAGCATAATTATTCAGATTACCATTTTATTAATGGAATATTTACATTTGCATTAAAAGAACAGACTTGTAATCTGACAAGAGAAATATTGGGAATACCGGAAGACAAAATTGTCTGCGTGGTCACGGGGGGAAGGCTCGATATGGAATTGACCATCGACTTCATTGAAATGATAAGTAAACTGGCTGAAAAAGACATCTATACAGTTTTTGTAGGGGATTATAAAAAATATGAGGAGGTTTATGAGTGTTATCCTG
Source organism: uncultured Lachnospiraceae bacterium (assembly GCA_947169935.1). Classification (GTDB taxonomy): domain Bacteria; phylum Bacillota; class Clostridia; order Lachnospirales; family Lachnospiraceae; genus NK4A136. The sequence continues at coordinate 4,088 of CAMVRS010000167.1, read as the reverse complement.
TGCTTGAGGATCATCTTATAGGTTTGGGGTATCAGAATGATACGTTGGCGGTAAATGAGTGCTGTGATATATATGTTAATCCTAAACGTTCAGGTGGTGGAACCTCGGCTGTGGAAGCTATGTATAAGGGGCTGCCGGTTGTTACGGAAAACTATGGCGATGTTGCCATAGCTGCAGGTGAAGATTTTATTGTAGCGGACTACAATGAAATGTACGATGAAGTGATAAGGTTGTCTGAAGATAAAGACTATTATTCTGAAAAGAGTTTGAAAGCCCGGAAAAGGGCTGAAAGACTGACCGACAGCAAGGGAGAGTTTATGCGGATAATGCATGAAATGGAAAACAGCGCTCTCTTCTTTTAAACTGTTTTCTGAATAGGTGTTTATTATGGGGAGGTTATATAAAAATTCTAAAATACTCTATGTTCCGATAGAAGGTGTATCCATGGATATGCTTTGGGGGTTGGTGGAACTTGAAACCCGGGTGGAGTGCTATCCAAAGGTTATGCCTGTATGCGAATATAGTGCAGATCAGCTTGACAATCTGATAACAGCTGTCAGAGCTGCAGATGTTGTTATGACGCAACGGTTTTCGGTTGTTACCGCTGAAGCATGCTATCAGGCAGGCGTCTTATATGCATCGTGGATATGGGATTCGCCCCAGCGGGAGCTTTACCTGGAAGAAGCAGCCTATTATACAAACAGGATATTTGTTTTTGATAAAAAACAGATGGAGCGTATGCAAGATTATGGCATAGGTAATGTAATGTACGAACCACTGGCGGTTAATCTGACAAGAATATCATCATTAGTTATAACAGATCAGGATGTTGAACGGTTCAAGAGTCAGATATCATTTGTAGGTAATATCCGGTTTAACACTAACAGAGAGAATATAATAGAGGCTCTATCTGTCAAATGGAAAGATATACTTGGGAGCTTATTTACAGAGAAACAAGGGATCTGGAAGGCCGGGGATGATATATCATATTCATTACCTGAAGAGTTGACGGAAGAAATCATAAGATACATAAGTAAGAGTGACAGGGCGGATCACTGTATTCCTAAGGAATATCTTGTACAAACGATGATTTCGGACGAGATATCATGCCGTGAAAGGCTGCAGACTATAAATGCTCTTGCTGATAATTTTGAGATGACAATGTTTACCGGTGATGGATATGAATGCAAAGAACGGCTGTCGAATAAAGTGAATCTGCAGCAGAGGGTTTCTTATGGTGAAGAAATGCCTAAGGTTTTCAACTTGTCAGGGATAAATCTAAATGTGACCAAAAGATCAATAGAATCCGGAGTTCCTCTTAGGGTATTTGATATACTTGGGGCCGGAGGATTTGCGATGACCGACGAGGGAGAGGAAATAAGAGAACTCTTTGAAGTGGGGAAAGAACTGGACGTATATTCATGTATTGAAGAGCTGCTGGAAAAAACAGCATTTTATCTGCAGAATGACCGTCTTAGGCAACAGATAGCAGTAAACGGATATCAAAGAATAAAAAGGGATTACACATATCCTAAAGCTTTGGAGAGAATGCTTAACAGGCTTGTGTTATGAATCCGGAAGTTATAGTTTGTCGCGGAGTTTAAGAATGAGGTTTAGTGAAGATTATTTTAGGCCGGAAGAGAGAAACGGATTTCATATAAGATCTATGATCAAAAGAGCATGGGCATGTCAGCTGGATATGCTCGAGCATGTGGAAGCTATATGTAACAGACATGGGATCCGGTATTTTCTGGATAGTGGTTCTTTATTGGGCGCAGTCCGTGAAAAGGGATATATTGCCTGGGATGATGATCTGGATATAGGGATGCTCAGGAAGGATTATGAGGTTTTCAGGGAATATGCCATGAGAGAATTACCGGAAGGATATAGTCTTGAAAACGGGCGCAATACATCCGAAGGTATGAATACGGAAGATGTAGTCGTTCATCTGAGAAACAGCCGGGTAATGAGGACAGATCCTGAATATATGGAATCACATTACGGATGTCCTTATGTTTTATGCATTGATATTTTTATATACGATAATATACCCGATGATCCTAAGACTAAAGAACTGTTTTTGGCTTTGTATAAAAATACATTTACCGTTGCTGCAAATACCGCATCTACCGGCATGATAAGCGATTGTTCACAGGGAACCAGAGAGGTTTTGAATCAGCTGGAAGAATTGACGGGATTTCATTTTGAGCAGGGAAGACCTGTCCGCTCACAGCTTTTTATATTATTAGATTATCTTGCAGCTATGTATTACGAGGAGAAAACCACAAAGGTTGGTATACTTGGATATGTTCAGAAAGATGAAAAATATGCATTTGACAGGAGCTGGTTTGATGAGGTTATATATATGAACTTTGAAGGGATGCTGGTTCCTGTTCCTGAGGGCTACCATTATATACTGGATAAATGGTATGGGGATTATATGACGCCTGTACAAGGGAAAGGGGCAGAGCATAGCTATCCTTATTTTAAATCTCAGGAGAGACTTCTGATAGAAGAGTATAAGAAAAGGGGCGAAGTAGTTCCGGGAATGCTTACTGAATGATTTAGTTTAATTACTGAAAGGTGGATCAGATGCAGGAGGCTAAGCAATTTGTAGAAGTATTATATGAAAGCACAGAGGACTTACAGAGTATCTTTCTCCAATTTGAAGAGGTTTCTTTGATGTCTATGGGAGAAATTTTGATGTATCATCCGGTTGAATATGATGTTGCTACCCGGAAAAAAGCTTTTTCGGTTATGATGCGTTTGCTTAAATGTGATCCTGTTGATGTCAAAAAAAGATGGGGATTGCTCCTGGATGCAGTATATGTCAGTTTTCTTTCGCCTGATTATGATGATTTGAATACTGATTTAAGAGAGGGGTATCAGTTCATTATTGAGGAGATAGAAAAGACTGTTTCGGAAAGAAGTTTTGTATTGGATGATGAAAGACAGAGTGATTCTAATGAACGGCAGGATGCTCCTGTAGTGATAGTGACATCGCAGTTCTTGAAAACCAGTCATGCTCCGACGAGAAGAGTGTTGGACTATGCTTATACTATTAAAACCAGACTTCATGTACCGGTTGTTATAGTTAACGACTCATGTATGAATGGGGAGAACCATTGGGTATCCTTTAATTATGCAGATGTCTATAACGAAATGAAAGAGTATCAATATAAAGATGAGGCATTTCCTTTTTTGCAGATACCCAAGATCATGCCGGATATTGATGAGATAATCAAAGTTCTTTCATATATCCGGAATTTAAAGCCGCGTCTTGTATATAATGTAAGCGGATATAGTATAGTAGCAGATCTTTGCAGGGCTTTTGCAAAGACTGCAAGTATACCGTGTGCTATAGATTTCCCTGTAAGCATGGCGGAATATATGGTGCTGCCGAGAGGGCTCAGGGAGACGGATGAAAAGACTATAAAAACCTTTAAATCCTGGCAGAAGCCTGTCATCTCCAGGTATAATTATATATATCCGAGGGGTGATTCTGATGATTATAAGCGTACAGATTACGGCATTAATGAGGAAGATTTTGTTTTGGCGGTGGTTGGAAACCGTTTGGAAACAGAAATGCGTGACGAATTTCTTATGGTAATAAGGGATATTTTAAATAAGTTTAAGAATGCATGTGTCCTTTTTATCGGAAATATAGACGATAAAGAAAGGATTGCAGGTATTATAGAGGAAAACAAAAGACTGGTTTTTGCCGGAAATGTGTCCAATGGCGGGGAATGTGTAAAGATGGCAGATCTTTATATCCAGCCGACAAGAGCCGGAGGTGGCAGATCGGCTTTTGAGGCTGCCTATCACGGCCTGCCTGTAGTAACTGTAAGATATGGTGATGTCTGGGGAACTATGGGTGATGAATTTACTGTAGAGGATTATGACGGGATGAGAGAAAAGATCTCCGAATATATTAATGATAAAACATATTATGACGTTATGAGTAAAAAGGCAAAGCAAAGGGCAGATGAACTTGAAGATATGGAAGGAACGTTTGTTGATCTGTTTGAGAAGCTTGATGTGAAGTATTAAAAGCATTTTACTTAGATAATAAGGAGAGGAAATAGTGA
>CAMVRS010000166.1 GCA_947169935.1 uncultured Lachnospiraceae bacterium | reverse complement strand
ACGGCCAGGTAAAGATGGCGCATCTGGCTATCTGCGCAGGCTACTCCGTAAACGGCGTTGCCCGCCTGCATACCGAGATCTTAAAGAAGCAGGAGCTTAAGGACTTCTACGAGATGTTCCCCGAGAAGTTCAACAATAAGACCAACGGTATCACCCAGAGACGTTTCCTGCTGCATGGCAATCCCCTGCTGGCAGACTGGGTTACCGATCATATCGGCGACGAATGGATCACCGATCTGTCCAAGATAAAGAAGCTGAAAGTTTATGCCGATGACGAGAAGGCACAGCAGGAATTCATGAACATCAAGTACCAGAACAAGGTGCGCCTGGCTAAGTATATCAAGGAGCACAACGGTATCGATGTGGATCCCAGATCCATCTTCGATGTTCAGGTTAAGCGTCTGCATGAGTACAAGAGACAGCTGCTCAACATCCTGCACGTAATGTATCTGTACAACGAGCTGAAGGAGCATCCCGATATGGACTTCTTCCCCCGTACCTTCATCTTCGGCGCAAAGGCTGCAGCAGGCTATATGAACGCAAAGCTCACCATCAAGCTTATCAATTCCGTAGCTGATGTTGTGAACAACGATCCCGCTATCGGCGGCAAGATCAAGGTAGTCTTCATTGAGGATTACCGCGTATCCAACGCAGAGATAATCTTTGCGGCATCCGATGTTTCCGAGCAGATCTCTACCGCCAGCAAGGAGGCATCCGGTACCGGTAACATGAAGTTCATGCTCAATGGTGCGCTTACCATCGGTACCATGGACGGTGCAAACGTAGAGATAGTTGAGGAGGTTGGCGAGGAGAACGCATTCATCTTCGGTCTTTCCTCTGACGAAGTTATACAGTTCGAGAACTACGGCGGATACAATCCTATGGATATCTTCAACAATGATCCCGACGTACGTAAGGTGCTCATGCAGCTGATCAACGGCAGCTTCGCTCCTCACGATCCGGATCTGTTCCGCCCGTTATACAACTCACTGCTCAACACCCAGAACACCTCAAGGGCAGATACCTACTTCATCCTTAAGGACTTCAAGGCTTATGCAGAGGCCCAGAAGAAGGTTGAGGCTGCCTACAAAGATGAGAAGGGCTGGGCACGCAGCGCCATCCTCAACACAGCATGCTCCGGCAAGTTCACCTCCGACCGTACCATCAAGGAGTATGTTGACGAGATCTGGCACCTGGATAAGGTAAATTTGAAGAAGAAATAAAAAAGATTCTTCGCTGCGCTCAGAATGACAGGCTTTTCTGTCATCCTGAGGAGCGAAGCGACGAAGGATCTTGACAGAATGGTATTCTTTCACAGAACAAGAACCGTCATGGAGGTTACATATGAAATTTTTTGAAAACGACAACGCACTTATCGTCCGCAACGCCAACGAGACCCTGCGCATCGAGCCCTGGGGAAAGAACGCCCTGAGGGTAAGAGCCACCGTCCTTCCGGAGTTTTCCGGAAATGACAAGGCCCTGACTGAGCCGGTAAAGAGCGCTAAGAGCAAGATAAAGATCGGCAAGAAGTTAAGCAGCATCACCAATGGTCATATACGCGCCGAGGTGAACGAGAGCGGCATGATCGCTTTCTTTAAGGACAACGAGCGTGTGCTGTATGAATACAACAGATGCTACGGCACGCCTCTCACCAAAGAGAGCCGCTGCCTTAAATATGTGGCCAGGGAGTTTGTGGGCCTGGCATCCGACAGCTATAAGCTTACCGCGCGTTTTGAGCGCAACGAAGGCGAAAGGATATACGGAATGGGCCAGTACCAGCAGCCCTATCTGGACCTTAAAGGCTGTACTTTGGAGCTTTCACAGCGCAATTCGCAGGTAGCCATTCCCTTTGCGCTTTCAAACAAGGGTTACGGTTTCCTTTGGAACAACCCGGCTACGGGTCGCGTGGCATTTGGCCGCAACCTTACCGAATGGGTGGCTGACGAGACTGATGAGCTGGACTACTGGATCACCGTAGACGATACCCCCGCAAAGATAGTTGAGAATTATACTGCTGTTGTGGGGCGCGCACCTGTGCTTTCATCCGACCTTCTGGGCTTCTGGCAGTGCAAGCTGCGTTACCGCACGCCGGAGGAAGTGCTCTCCGTTGTGCGTAAGTACAAGGAGCTTAATATTCACCTTGACATTATCATCATCGACTTCTTCCACTGGCCTTATCAGGGCAGCTACCGCTTTGATGAGAAATACTGGCCCGAGGATGAGCTCAAAGCAATGGTGGACGAGATCCACAGCTACGGCACAAAGATCATCGTAAGCGTATGGCCTTCTGTCGACAAGAGGTCCGAGAATTATCAGGAAATGGCGGATCTGGGCTATCTTACCAGGACAGACCGCGGCACCATCGAGACCTATGATTATCAGGGCGAATGCGCAACCATAGATGTTTTCAATCCCGAGGCAAGGCAGTATCTCTGGAACAAACTTAAAGAGAATTACAAGAAACTGGGCATCGACTATTTCTGGCTTGATAATGCGGAGCCGGACAGCGCGGTTTACCAGTTCGACAATATGCGTTATTATACCGGCCGCAGCGCCAAGGTGGGCCTTGAATACCCGAAGAACTATCTTAAGGTAGTTTCGGAAGGAGCAGTGAATGACGGCGAAAAGATGCCCATTTCACTTATCCGCAGCGCATGGGTGGGAAGCCAGAAGTACGGCCCTGTGTTATGGAGCGGCGATGTGCCTTCGACCTTTGAGGCGTTCCGCGACCAGCTTGCAGGCGGACTCAATGCCGGCATAGCAGGCATTCCCTGGTGGAATACGGATATAGGCGGTTTCATGACGGATGATGTCAACGATCCCGAGTTTAAGGAGCTTCTGATGCGCTGGTTTGCATTCGGCGTGTTCAGCCCCGTAATGCGTCTTCACGGTGACCGCGGACCCTACGATATCCCTCCTTTGGATAACAGGGATTTCGGCGGCGGTTATCTGCACACCGGTCAGGACAACGAGATCTGGAGCTACGGCAAGGAAGAACAGAAGATAATGACCAAATACATCCGTCTGCGTGAGAGCCTTAAGCCCTATATTGCGGGCCTTATGAAGGAAGCTCACAAGAACGGCTCACCCGTGATCCGTACCATGTTCTACGAATTCCCCGAGGACGAAAAGTGCTGGGAATGCGAAGATCAGTACATGTTCGGACCCGATTATCTGGTGGCGCCCGTATTCGAATATGGCGCGAGGGAGCGCAGCGTATATCTGCCTGAAGGCAAATGGGAGAACATCTTTACCAAGAAGACCGTTACCGGCGGAAAGACAGTGACCGTGGCAGCGCCCATAGACCAGATACCGGTATTTAAGAAGGTATAAATGTTCGGTTACGTCCAGGTCAGAAAAGCGGAATTAAAAGTAAAGGATTACGAGCTTTACCACAGCTTTTATTGCGGCTTATGCCATGCATTAAAAGACGGACACGGCCTAAAGGGGCAGATCACCCTGACTTATGACTGCACATTTCTGGTGATGCTGCTGAGTTCGCTCTATGAGCTGGATGTTGAAAAGAGCATGTCGCGTTGCATAGTGCATCCGGCAAAGAAACATGCAATGAGCGTGACGGATGCGTCGCGCTACTGCGCGGATATGAATGTGCTTTTATCATGGTATCATTTTAAGGATGACCGTGAGGATGAAAAAAGTATAAAGGCTGCGGGGGGACTTGCGCTCTACCGCAGCGATTTTTTAAAGATAAAGGATAAATATCCTTATCAGTGCCGCGGCATAGCAAAAGCTATGAAGGCGCTGGCTGCGGTGGAAAAGTCGGCCGCAGACGACGCGTTGGATAAGGGAGCAGACTGTTTCGGAAGGCTGATGATGAGCCTTTTTGCATACAGGCCCGGCGATATATTTGAACACGATTTAAACGGCATGGCTTATCATCTGGGACGCTTTATATACATAATGGACGCCTGGGACGATAAGGAAGAAGACGCAAAGAAGGGACGCTATAACCCCTTAAAGGGCGATGAGGATACAGAAGCGCTGCTTTTTGACGAAATGGCTAAATGCAGCTACTATTTTGAAAAGCTGCCCTGTCTTCAGTACGGGGATATCCTGAGAAATATCCTCTATGCAGGAGTGTGGAACGTATACGACAGGTTTGAAAGAAATACATACATATCGAGGTAATCATGAAAGACGCATACGAGGTTTTAGGCATAAGCCATACGGCCAGCGACGACGAAGTAAAACAGGCATACAGGGAGATGCTGCGCAAGTATCATCCGGATAATTTTGCCGGGACAAATAACCCGCTGGCGCCTTTGGCTGAGGAAAAATTCAAGGAGGCTCAGGAAGCCTATAACGAGATACTGAAAGTCAGGAGCATGGGATATTACGGACCGCTGAATGAAGACGGCGCGAACATGCAGTCCCGTGGCAATTATAACCGCGGACCTCAGGGCCCTCAGGGTAATTACGGCGGCCCGGGAGCATATGGCCAGGGCGGCTATAACGGCCAGGGCCAGGGCGGTTATAACCAACAGGGCCCCGGCAGTTATCAGCAGGGCGGATATCAGCAGCCTTATCAGCAGAATTATCAGAACCAGGGCGAGTTTTACGGGCGCCCGGCAAACTATAACGGAATGGGAGGCTGCGGCACCGGAAATCTCTGCTGTGACCTCTGGTGCGCCGATACGTTGTGCGAGTGCATGGGCGGCGATCTCTGCAACTGCTTATGAATAAAACAAAGGCGCTGGCCTTTTCGGGACTGTTTACGGCGCTTGCAGTGGTCTGCCTTATCCTGGCAGACACTTTGCTGATCAAAAGCTCCGGTTTCTGTTTTATCCTGGCGGCTTTTCTGTGCGGATATACGGCAGAACTCTGCAGAATGCCGTTTGGCGCCGGCAGCGTGGCGGCTGCATTTTTACTGGGGATCATTATTTCGCCCTTTAAGCTGCACTGCTTAACATTTCTGGGACTGGCGGTATTTACGCTTATATGCCAGTACTTACTGCAGCGGAGCCGAACGGATAAGCCTGTCTCCAAGGCAGCCGCGATAGTGATCACCATGCTTTCGTGGAATGTTTTTCTGGCAGCGGCAGTTGCGCTGTATACGCTTTTAGTTGGAAATATATGGGAGCTGACGGCGGGAACGGTGTTCGAAAACCTTCCCTTCCCGCTCCTCACAGTATTAGCTTTAATAGTACTTGAAGCCCTTGGGCCGGTCATAAGCATTGCCTATGGGCAGTTTACAAACTTTATAAACAGATACATAAAGTATCGCAGATCCTGACATAAGGATCTTAATCAAAGAATGGAGGTAATTAAAATGGCAGCGATCACATTAACATCAGCTAATTTTGAAGAAGAAGTATTAAAGAGCGACGTACCTGTACTGGTGGATTTCTGGGCCAGCTGGTGCGGACCCTGCAAGATGCTGGGCCCCATGGTCGAGCAGGTTGCGGAAGAATCCGACGGAAGCTTTAAGGTGGGCAAGGTCAACGTGGATGATGAGGGTGAGCTTGCAGAGAAATACGGCATCATGAACATTCCCGCACTCAAGGTTTTCAAGGGCGGCGAAGTTGTTAAGGAATCCGTAGGAATGATCCCCAAGGATAAGATAAAGGCTCTGCTTTCGGTATGATCGGGAGGTAAAAATGACTGATATCATCATCATAGGCGCCGGGACGGCAGGCCTGTCCGCAGCCATTTATGCATTAAGAGCCGGAAAGAGCGTGCTTCTGATGGAGCAGCTTACCTACGGCGGACAGATAATAAACACGCCCGAGGTGGAAAATTATCCCGGCATAAAGAGTATCTCCGGTTTCGATTTTGCTCAGGGACTTTATGAGCAGGCCGAGGCTCTGGGCGCAGAGCTCAAATATGAGCAGGTTACAGGCATAGAGGACGGAGAAGTCAAGAAGGTAAAGACAAGCGGCGGGGAGTACGAGTGCAAGGCCATTATTCTGGCTACAGGCGCAAAGAACAGACCGCTTGGCCTTGATAAGGAGACAGAGTTCATAGGCAGCGGTATTTCCTACTGCGCTACCTGTGACGGAGCTTTCTTTAAGGGCAGGGTGGTAGCCGTAAACGGCGGAGGAAATACCGCGCTGGAGGATGCGCTCTTCTTATCAAATTACTGCAAAAAGGTTTATCTGATACACCGCCGCGATGAATTCCGCGGTGAAGCAAAGCAGGTGGATAAGCTTAAGGAGAAAGAGAACATCGAATTCGTTCTTAATTCCACCATCACAGAGCTTCTGGGTGAGGATGAGCTCAAAGGCGTAAGGGTGCATGATAAAGTAAGCGGCGAAGATAAGGACATTGAGCTGGACGGGCTTTTTATCGCCATCGGTCAGATTCCTGAAAATGCTGCATTTGCGCCACTTGTTGAGCTTGATAAAGGCGGATACATCGTGGCAGGAGAGGACTGCAGGACAAATGTGGACGGTATCTATGCGGCCGGCGACTGCCGCACCAAGACCGTGCGCCAGCTTACCACTGCTGCGGCAGACGGCGCTGTAGCGGCTCTGGCAGCCTGCGCATATATCGATTAAAGACATGAAGAGGATAAAGGCATTTGCAAAGATCAATCTGACCCTGGACATAACGGGCAGACGCGAAGACGGATATCATCTGCTGCGCAGCATTATGCAGCAGATATATCCGTGCGATTTTGTGGAAGTAAAAAAAGCCGACAGCATAAGCCTTAAGCTGTTTTGCGATGACGAGCCGGGCAGCAGCCATGATGTGGTGCCGGCAGATGAACGCAACATAGCCTGGAAGGCGGCGGAGCTGATACTTAAGGAAGCCGGGATAGATTCAGGCGTGGAGATCACCCTGAAAAAGAGCATTCCTGCGGCAGCAGGCCTGGCAGGCGGCAGCACAGATGCGGCAGCCGTATTAAAGGGCGTGAACGAGCTTTACGGAATAGGCTATGATACCGATAAACTCTGTGAGCTGGGAGTTAAGCTGGGAGCTGATGTACCTTTCTGCATAAGAGGCGGAACGGCGCTGGCTGAGGGTATAGGCGATAAGCTGACGCCGCTTCCCACGCCGGAGAAGGCTTATATCCTTCTGGTCAAGCCGCCCATAGCGGTTTCGACCAAGGAAGTGTACGAAGCTTATGATGCTCTTGAGCCTTCGGAAAGGGAAGATAAGAGCGGCAGGCTTGAAAAACTGCTTAAGGAAGGCGGGGCGGATCCCAAAGCGGTATGCGGCTGCCTTATGAATGTGCTGGCCGGCGTTACCGAGGCCCGGCATCCCATGATAAAAGAAATAAGAGAGAAAATGACAGAGCTGGGGGCTGAGGGGGCGCTGATGAGCGGCTCCGGACCTTCCGTATTCGGGATATTCAGCGACGGGGACAAGGCTAAGGAAGCCTATAAACGTATGACAGACCTTTATCCCGATGCATACAGGGCAATCTGCAGCTTTGCGAATGGTGGAGAAGAATGACTAAAGACGTACTGATATCTATAAAGGGACTGCAGTTTGAAGATCCTTCCAGCAAGCATGTGGAGAATGTGGAGCTGATAGTCCCCGGTACCTATTACGAGAAAAACGGAACCAAATACTTTTTATATGATGAGGAATTCGAAGGTGTTCCCGAAAAGATCCGTACCATGATAAAGGTGCGCCCCGAGAGGGTTGAGCTGTCAAAAAACGGCCCTATGGCCGTTTCGATGGTATTTGAAAAGGGGGAGAAGAACTTAAGCCGTTACAACACCCCCTTTGGCGGTCTTATGGTAGGAACCGATACCACAGATATTAATATTTCCGAAAATGATGATGATATGGATATCGAGATCATATATCATCTTGATCTTAACTACGAATACTTTGCCGACTGCCGCGTAGCGATACGGGCGTGTTCAAAGGAAATGGGGCAGAGCATGTTTACTTGATGGGCTTTGCTCCGGCTTTTTCCTGAGCCTTTTCGACCAGCTGTTTGAATTTGCTCTTCTTCTTTGTTTCTTTCTGTATCTGGGTTCCGTGGATACCCTTTACGCTCATAAGATACATACCGGAGATCTCTGCCTTGACTTCCTTCTTTACGGGAACAAGGTCAAATATCTTTTCGTCGCAGAACATCGTCATTATCTGGGGACCGATCTTTACCTTTACCAGAGGGGTCTTAACATTGCGCGCCATCTTGGGCATCTGTGACATTACCGAATCCGGCAGCTTTGCATCCTTAAGCTTCATGCGCTTTTTATCGATGACCAGCAGTGAAACCGTCTGTTTGTTGGCTTCCATCATCTGCTGCTGCTCATCCTGCCTCTTCTGCAGCTTCTTTCCCGCAAAATACAGCAGTACCAGCAGACCGATCACCACCACCAGCACTATTATCAGAACTATCAACCAGGTAGGCATAATTTAAACTCTCCTTAGTATTTCCAATCCAACACAAACACTCTGTCATCATAGCGAACTCTCTGTCATCCTGAGCGAAGCGAAGGATCTTTTTTTACACGACATTCTGCATTCTATCATACTTTTCCAATGCTTGCAATATGTACAGTTTCTGCTACAATATTATTATCTATGTTTAAATTAGGAGGATTGTAAATGGATACTATAGAATTTCGTTATGACACCCAGCTTTTGATCGATGGAGACGACCTTGACGAGGACGAGATAAACGATTATATCACCGAGCATTTTGTCGGGGATTGCCTTCTGGCAGTGGGCGGCGACGGTGATCCCATTAAGATACATTATCATACAAACGAACCCTGGAAGGTCCTTGAATACTGCAGAAGCCTGGGCGAGATATATGACATTGTAGTCGAGGATATGGACAGACAGGCGAGAGGGCTGAAGGGCTGAGACACATGGAAGGATTGATAGCTCTTGTTCCGGCATATTGTCCGGAAAAGAGTATGATAGAATCGGTTAAGGCATTATCTGCCGAGTTTCCGGCGGTGGTCATTGTTGATGACGGTTGCGAGGATAAGTATGCGCCTATCTTTGACGCAGTACGGGATCTTCCCGGCGTAGTTATACTTAAGCATCCGGAAAACAGGGGCAAGGGCTGCGCATTAAAGACGGGGTTCAGCTATATCCTGGAGCATCATCCCGATGCAAAGGGCGTTGTTACCCTGGATGCCGACGGCCAGCATACGGTTAAGGACACCATACGCTGCTGTGAGAAGTTCCTTGAAAATCCGGACAGTATAGTATTCGGCTGCAGGGATTTTGAATCCGACGAAAAGATCCCCGCACGCAGCCGCTTCGGCAACCGTCTTACCAGCAGGCTGATGAAGTTCTTCTGTGATATCAGTCTTTCCGATACGCAGACAGGACTCCGTGTCCATTCCATGAAATATATGAAGGAACTCACGCAGGTGGCCGGGGAAA
>CAMVRS010000165.1 GCA_947169935.1 uncultured Lachnospiraceae bacterium | reverse complement strand
GAAGGAAGGCTGAAGAAGAGGCCAGAAAGAAAGCCGAAGAAGAAGCCAGAAAGAAGGCTGAAGAAGAGGCACGTAAGAAAGCCGAAGAGGAAGCCAGAAGGAAGGCTGAAGAAGAGGCGCGCAGGAAGGCTGAGGAAGAGGCACGTAAGAAAGCCGAAGAGGAAGCCAGAAAGAAGGCTGAGGAAGAGGCGCGCAGAAAAGCCGAAGAAGAAGCCAGAAGGAAGGCTGAAGAAGAGGCCAGAAAGAAAGCCGAAGAAGAAGCCAGAAAGAAAGCTGAAGAAGAGGCACGCAGGAAGGCTGAAGAAGAAGCCAGAAGGAAAGCCGAAGAGGAAGCCAGAAGGAAGGCTGAAGAAGAGGCACGCAGGAAGGCCGAGGAAGAAGCCAGAAAGAAAGCTGAAGAAGAAGCCAGAAGGAAGGCTGAAGAAGAGGCACGTAAGAAGGCTGAAGAAGAAGCCCGCAGAAAAGCCGAGAAAGCAGAGATAGAGAAGCTTATGGCAGAAGCCCAGAAGCTTGAAGACAGGGGCGAGCCGGAAAAAGCGGTAGAGGCGTATCTTAAGATACTTGAAAGAGCGGATGCCCTTAAGGATCCGGAGCTTCTGACAAGGTCTTACCGCAGGCTGGCAAGAGCAGGCTACAGGCTGAACGTATATTATACCGAAAGATCCGCGGAGCTCTATATAGAAGCCATGGACGCGGCACATGAGGATGATCAGGCAAGGGAAGATGAACTGCGCGAGCAGGCAGATGAGTTCTTAAAGAAAGCAAAACAGGCTTTCACGGCGTCGCAGAGATATGACAAAAAGACCCGTCAGGCTAAATAGGCTGTTATTGACACAGGCGTCGGGCATGTGCTAAACTCACTAGGATAAAAAACGATCAGGGGAGGAAAAGATTATGGATGGCAATGGATTTAACCAGGATCCAAATCAGCAGAACGGTCTGCCTACATATAACAACCAGCCGAATAATTTCTAGCAGGGCGGAGCCGGGCAGGATCCCTTTGCACAGAATAATTTCCAGCAGCAGGGGTTCAACCAGCAGAATTTTCAGCAGCAGATGGGTTATCAGGGACAGTTTAACGGCGGATATCAGCCGGGATACGACCAGCAGGGGTACAATCAGCAGTACATACCGCCCCAGCAGCAGGATCCTACTCCGGGCTTCTCTATAGCCGCTCTGGTAACAGGTATACTTGCATTATTACTGGCTTGCTGCCTTAATAAGTGGGATCTGATATTTGCTCTTCCCGCAATTGTTTTTGGTATTTTAGGTCTTAAGAAAGAACCCAACGGAAAGGGCATGGCTATCGCAGGTATAGTACTTGGCGCTATAGCATTGATCATCATCATAGTTATCATAATCATTGCTGTTGCTATAGTTAATCAGGCAGCCAGCCTTGGAGCTGCCGGCTGGCAGGCGATGATGGAACAGATCATTGAGAATGCTCTGGAGAATCAGTGAGAGGCAGTGAACTGAAAAATAAAGAAAGTGATATAAAGGGGCGGCTCATCATTGCCGCCCTTTATTTTATCGCATTCTGTATAGCGGTGTGTTTCCTCTATATAGATCTTCCGGAAAAACTGGTATCGCCCTGCATGTTCAGACTGCTGACGGGACTGTACTGCCCCGGATGCTATGGTACCCGTGCGTTAAGGATGCTGCTGCACGGACGGGGGATCATCAGCTTTATTTATCATCCCGCGCTTCCTTATATGGCTTTCCAGGCGTGGGGGTATGGCCTTTCCTTTGTGGTCAACAGGTTAAGCAAAGGGAAGATACCACGGATAAAACTAAAGCCCTGGCATTTTTATCTTCTGATCGGGCTGATCATCATTAACTGGATTGTTAAAAACATACTGCTGGTTATCTGGGATATCACGCCTGAAATACTGGTGGAAAACATGCTGTGATTAATGTATAATAAAAAACCGTAGTGCTAATTCAATAAATGGAGGAGATGGCAATGGCAAGTGAGATAAGAGACATAAATCTGGCACCTTCGGGTGAGATGAAGATAGCATGGGTAAAGGATCATTGTGATCTTTTGCGTACCCTCGAAGAGGAGTTTTCAAAAACGAAGCCTTTCGAAGGCAAAAAGGTGGCATTGTCAGTACACCTTGAGGCAAAGACAGCATACCTCTGCAAGGTCTTAAAAGCGGGCGGGGCTCAGATGTTTGTGACAGGCTCAAATCCTTTATCGACCCAGGATGATGTGGCGGCAGCGCTTGTTAAGGACGGTCTGGAAGTACATGCATGGCATGGCTGTACTGCTGAGGAATATGATGCGCATATCAGAGCAGTGCTTTCGGTCGGCCCTAATATCATCATTGATGACGGCGGCGATCTGGTACATATGATGCATACGGAGTTTAAGGATCTGATCGCAGATGTCATCGGCGGATGTGAGGAGACCACTACCGGAATCATCAGGCTGGAAGCCATGAACCGTGAAGGCAAGCTTTTATTCCCTATGGTCAAAGTAAATAATGCACAGTGCAAGCATTTCTTCGATAACCGTTACGGTACCGGACAGTCTGTATGGGACGGCATCAACAGGACTACCAATCTGATCGTTGCGGGAAAGACTGTTGTAGTGGCCGGCTACGGCTGGTGCGGCAAGGGCGTGGCAATGCGCGCAAAGGGACTGGGCGCCAAGGTGATAGTAACAGAGATAGATCCGGTAAAGGCTATAGAGGCTGTTATGGATGGCTTTGAGGTTATGCCTATGAAAGCGGCAGCAGCAAAGGGCGATTTCTTCGTTACGGTTACCGGCTGCGATAAGGTTATAGATGAAGAAGACTTTAACGAGATGAAGGACGGTGCAATTTTATGCAACGCCGGTCATTTTGACTGTGAGATAGATATGGCGGGGCTTCGCAGGATGGCTGTCAGCAGCGCGGAGCTGCGCAACAATATCATGGGTTATACATTGCCTAACGGCCGTACACTTGCCGTACTGGGCGAAGGACGACTGGTAAACCTGGCCTGCGGCGACGGACATCCCGCAGAGATAATGGATATGAGCTTTGCAATCCAGGCTCTTTCTGCAAAATATCTTGTAGAGCACGGCGCAGAGCTTAAGGAAAAGCTCATCGATGTACCTGAAACGGTCGATCGTGAGGTGGCTGTCAAGAAGCTGGCTTTCCTTGGCAAGGAGATAGATGTGCTCACTCCCGAGCAGGAGAGGTATCTTAACTCATCATCACTTTAAAGAAAGCAGTCGGAATGCAATAATACTATCCTGCCATGAGTTATAACAATAGCTGCAGCACCATACAATTTGTAATCCTGAGCGCAGTATCAGTGTCATCCTGAGCGGAGCGAAGGATCTTAAACACCTGGAGGGGAAAAATGAACATACTTATAAAAGACATCCTGGCAGTCCTGCCGGGCGAGCCGGATGCAAAAGTTGAAAGAACTGACGTATATGTAGTGGGGACAGAGATCGCTTCCGTCGGCACTGAACCGGAAGGGTTCATACCCGATAAGACTATTGACGGTGACGGACGCCTGCTTATCCCGGGACTTATCAATGCCCATACCCATTCCTATATGGCGTTCATGCGCAATGTGGCCGATGACCTGTCCTTCATGGACTGGCTTTTCGGGCGTGTCGATCCCATCGAGCAGAAGATGACGGATGAGGATGCGTACTGGGGCGCTAATCTGGCAATACTTGAAATGATGAAGAGCGGTACCACCTGCTTTAATGATATGCAGATGAATATCATGCAGACTACCCGCGCAGTAAAAGAGAGCGGAATGAGGGCTGTTATAAGCCGCGGGCTTGTGGGCAGCGGAAATGATGAAGCCGGTGCCAGCCGCTTAAAACAGGCTTATGAGGAAAGGGATGCATTTAAGGACTGTGACAGGCTTACCTTCCGTCTTGGACCCCATGCGCCCTATACCTGTGATGAAGCATTCCTGCGCATAGTAGCGGAGGAAGCGAAGAAGAACAACATGGGCATACATATGCATCTGTCAGAGAGTAAGACCGAGATAGAGAACTGCCGTAAGGATTACGGCTGCAGTCCCATTGAACTGGCAGAGCGTACCGGACTTTTTGATCTGCCTTTCATAGCGGCGCACTGCGTACAGATAGATGAAAAGGATATGGATATACTGGCTAAGCATAATGTGAGCGTGGTAACGAACCCTGCCAGCAATATGAAGCTGGGCAACGGCTTTGCGCCTGTTCCGGAGATGATGGCTAAGGGCATAAATGTGTGTCTGGGTACCGATGGTGCAGCCAGCAACAATGCGCTTAATATGATCCATGAAATGAGCCTGCTTACACTTATACACAAGGGAACCCATCAGAGTCCCCAGTGTGTGAGCGCACAGGAAGCATTCAGGATGGCTACCATTAACGGGGCAAAAGCATTATCACTTGATAAGGTCTGCGGATCGATAGAAGCCGGCAAGAAGGCGGATCTGGTGATCATGGATCTGAAACGGCCGTCCATGTGGCCGAACAATAATCCCATAGCAGCTCTTTCGTATTCGGCAAACGGTACGGAAACGGATACAGTGATCATAGACGGACAGATCACTATGGAGGGCGGAAGGGTGCTCACCATGGATGAGGAGCGCATCTACTATGAGACAGAAAAGATAATGGAACGCATCGGAAAGTAAGAGAGTACAAAAAAAGCCCCGCCGTAAGGCGGGGCTTTTAAATGATCGATCGGTTTAGCCGACTACCTTTTTTACAGCCTCGATTACACGGTCTGCCTGGAAAGGTTTAACAATGAAATCCTTGGCGCCGGACTGGATGGCTTCGATAACCATCGCCTGCTGACCCATGGCAGAGCACATGATGACTTTTGCTCCTGCGTCATTTGCCTTGATATCTTTTAAAGCCTGGATACCGTCTTTTTCGGGCATCGTTATATCCATAAGAACCAGATCGGGCTTAAGCTCCGAATATTTGGAAACAGCTACGGCACCATTTTCTGCTTCGCCGGCTACTTCATAACCGTTCTTGGTAAGTATATCTTTGATCATCATTCGCATAAATGCAGCATCATCAACTACAAGTATCTTGGCCATGTCATATACTCCTTAAATAATAGTTTTTGCGCAAAACACTATTGATATAGTACAACATAAAATGGTATTTGGCAAGTGTTTTATTTATGCTATAATGTATTTGACGATAACACTGTATATCCTGTAAAGGAGGGGTTACGTATGAAAGAAAAACAGATAATCACCATAGGAAGAGAGCTTGGAAGCGGCGGCAGGGAGATAGGCAGGCGCCTTGCAAAGGAACTGGATATGCCGTACTACGATAAGGAACTGCTTGTGGAAGCGGCGAAAAAGAGCGGCTACAGTGAGGCTGTGTTTGAGATGCATGATGAGAAACCTACCAGCAGTTTTCTGTATTCGCTGGCTATGGGAGTAAGCAATTACGGGCTCACTTACCAGAGACCGCTGGTACTGGACCTTTATCTGGCCCAGTTTGATACCATGCGCAAGCTGGCGGAAGAAGGAGGCGGCGTATTCATTGGCCGCTGTGCGGATCATGTTTTCTCGGACCTGCCGAATGTTCTCAATGTTTTCATACATGCGGATATGGACTTCAGGGCAGGGCGCGTTATGGAATGGGAGAACATAAGCCGTGAAAAGGCCGTAGCGATCTGCAAGCGCGGTGATAAGGACCGTTCGGTTTATTATAACTATTATTCGGATCATGACTGGGGTGATAGCCGTTATTATGATATTACGGTCAATACCGGAAAGCTGGGTATAGATAAGGCGGTGGAACTGATCAAAGCCTGTCTGTAAAAAACAAAAATTTTTTGCAATAATATTGCCTCTTTTTACATTATCCCATCAGGAGGATGGAAAGGAAGATGCTGGACAGGGCGCTGAGGCGCGTAGCGAATGGGCACACGGAGGCCCTTGAGACAATCTATACACAAACCTCTTCTGCCGTGTACGCTTATATTCTTTCTATAGTAAAGAATCCCGAAGACGCAGAGGATATACTGCAGGACACATACGTAAAGGTCTGCCTGAACGCTTCGCAGTATTCCAGTCAGGGAAAGCCTATGGCATGGATACTGACTATAGCCCGCAATCTCTCCCTGATGAAATTAAGGGCAGGGAAGCGGATAAGCGATATCCCGGAATACGAATGGGATGCTATAGTCGACGAATCCGCAAGGTTTAATACCGAGGATCGTATGGTATTGGATGCCGCTATAGCGGGAGTCAGCGATGAGGAAAGCCAGATCGTAATGCTTCATGCGGTTGCGGGACTAAAACACCGGGAGATAGCCGATATGCTGGATATGCCGCTGGCAACAGTTCTTTCCAAGTATAACAGGGCGCTTAAGAAGATGAGACGTATCATTGAAGGGGAATAAAAAGAGGTACAGGGATGACAAACAGGGAATTGGAAGAAAAACTGAGACGGGCTGCAGGAAAGATAACACCACCGGATGTTTGTGATGAAGTCTATAAGCGCATCGAAGCGTATAAAGAGAGTGATGCTATTGTTCCCATGGATCTTAGTGCAAGGAAGCGCAGACGGGTCTCAGCCTGGATACCCATACTGGCTTCAGCGGCAGCTCTTCTGCTTGTGCTGAATGTGGGGATGTTTGCATATTATCACGGTAGCAGGGGAGGAGAGGCAGTAAAGCTGGATCCGGCCGGCCAGGCAGGAGTCACTGAAGGCGGAGCACTCCTTATAGAACGTATAGTACAGATCGATCCGGAATATACGCCGGAAGAACTTTCCGCATACAGTATAGAGCAGCTTGATACTATACTGCTGGTTGCAAAGAACAGACAGGAGTCAAAGCAGGAGTCGGCTGCGGTTGAAACTACCGGAACCGTGGAAGGTGTGATCACACCTGTTGAAGAAATAACAGATCCCGCCCCTGTGGAGGAAGGCAACGGTGACGCACTGATAGCGGCCGTTGAACCCGAGGACGGGATCACTTCCGCATCACAGGATGCTGTTTCCGATAACCTTGCCACTGTGGATCCTATCGATGATGATCCCCAGCCTGCAAGAGGAGATGATGAGATCTATGCCAATACAGCCCTGACTGATGAAAGCGCCTATGCGGCTGTTCTTAAAGATGCCGGTGTGTCGAAGGAGGAAGTCCTTTCACACAGCATCAGCAGCACAGTGCATACTACCTACGGCGTGCTGTTTACCATAGATTTCACAACTGACAGATTCGTATACCACTACCGCATTACCGAAGACGGCACCATGCTGGCAGCGGGACGTGAGCTTATAGTTGCTGAAGATGAAACCGAAAATGATAAGGAGGTTACAAAATAATGGCAGCATTTCCTACACCGCATATAGCGGCCACACCCGATGATTTTGCAAAGACAGTGTTAATGCCCGGGGATCCCTTAAGATCAAAATTCATTGCCGAGAATTTCCTTTCGGATGCAAAGCTCATCAATAATGTAAGAGGCGTTCAGGGATATACGGGGAACTATGAAGGACACAGGGTCACCGTCATGGCCAGCGGAATGGGGATTCCTTCCATCGGTATATACAGTTATGAGCTTTATAACTTCTTCGGAGTTGAGAATATAATCCGTATAGGTTCCACGGGATCCATCAACATGGATGTTAAGGTGAGGGATCTGGTATTTGCCATGGGAGCATCCACCAATTCGGATTATGCCAGACAGTTCCAGCTTCCCGGTACATTTGCGCCTATCGCCGATTACGGCCTCTTAAAGACTGCTATCGGAAAGGCAGACGAAGTGGGAGTTCCTTACCATGTAGGCAATATCCTTTCCTCCGACACCTTCTATGATGCCCAGGAGGACGCTAATGACCGCTGGATAAAGATGGGCGTGCTCTGCATAGAGATGGAAACAGCCGGCCTTTATATGAATGCCGCAAAGGCAGGCAAAAAAGCCCTTGGAATGTTCACTGTTTCCGACCATATCCTGACAGGAGAAGCTTTATCCGCCGAAGAGAGGCAGAACAGTTTTACGCAGATGATGGAGGTGGCTCTGAAGACCGCAGCGGAACTTGATTCTTAATTATATTTAGTAGATTTTATACATTAAACCCTTGTATTTTGTGGCTGTCTTAGGTATAATCACTATATGTGCTTATGACGGCCTTTTTGATTGGCCCAAAGACCCTTCAATTTACTGACATGGAGGTTACGTTTTTTTATGAAAGAACTCATGCTGATGTATCATCCGGTAAAGAAAGAGGTACGGTTCTGCGGCAGGTTCAAGGGTGAATTCGTAGAGATACCTTACGATGAATGTCCGCGTCTGCAGAAATACGGGCCGGGAACGGAGTTCCTTCTCCAGAATCAGGGAAGCCGCTTCTTTGATGATATCTGGGAACAGTTCAACAAGGATAATGTCAACATCACATTCAAGGGCACCAAGATAGATTACGAGGACCTTCAGAAAAAGGTTCAGGATTATAATGACACGAAGGGTAAGCAGATCTTTAAAGTGGCCGATTACGTGGAACTGCCCAGTGTATCGGAGATATATGACCAGATACTGGAATTCTGCGATGAGACTATAGAGCGTTTCGAAAAGGAACTTAAGAGCAACGAGACCAAGCAGATGTTCCACAAGCGCCGTGTGCAGTTTGAAGAGCGTAAGGAAGCACTTAACAATAATGAAGTCAATCTTTGCCTGGTGGGTACCTATTCTGCCGGCAAATCAACCTTTATAAATGCCATCATAGGCAAGCGCATTCTTCCGGAGAGTATCAATTCGGAAACAGCCAAGATGTTCAAGATACGTAATGAGAGCCGTCCCAGGGTTTCTTTTGCGGTGCATACTACAAAGGATTCCAGGCCGGATTTCGTACAGGTGGTATGGAACAATGCCATCGGACAGTTTGAAGTACAGCGCGGCCTTGGCAATATCGAAGAGCATATCAGACGCATGCTCGAGCTTGAATGCAGCGCTGTTGCGGAGCTTGGTCTGCGCCAGCATGAGCAGCTCTGCCGTATACTTAAGAAACTGAACGATGTGCCCAATCATGAGCAGAAAGACGGCTCGGGTTTCATCGGCGGTATCATAGAAGTAGGTTTCCCCATACCCCTGTGCAAGAATATCAATTTTACTTTCTTCGACACACCGGGTACGGATTCCAATTCCAGCGAACATCTGCTGATATTAAAGGAAGCCCTGCAGCATCAGACCAATTCCATTCTTATCGTGATCTATGAGCCTACAAAGATGGAAGGTACAGGTAACTCTGTGCTCTATAAGCTCATCGGCGGTTTCAAGGACGGAAAGAAGAACGAGGCAGGCGTGTCCATCGATCTGGACCGTTCCTTCCATGTAATAAACCAGGCGGATACCAAGGGAAGCAAGGAT
>CAMVRS010000164.1 GCA_947169935.1 uncultured Lachnospiraceae bacterium | reverse complement strand
GAAGACCAGTACTGAATATGCACCCTGGTTCATTCTTGAATCAAATGATAAGCATTACGCCAGGATAAAGGCGCTGCGTACGGTAATAGAAGAGATAGAAAAGAGATTATAAGGATATATGGAAGTTAAGATAAAAAGGCGTCCGGGGCCTGTTACCACAGAAGTTCATGAAAAGGACGGCGTGGCCTGGA
Source organism: uncultured Lachnospiraceae bacterium (assembly GCA_947169935.1). Classification (GTDB taxonomy): domain Bacteria; phylum Bacillota; class Clostridia; order Lachnospirales; family Lachnospiraceae; genus NK4A136. The sequence continues at coordinate 9,299 of CAMVRS010000164.1, read as the reverse complement.
TAAGCTATAAGGCCCTGGACGGCATTCCCTGGATCATGAATGCTTTCTCCACCAGGCTCGGCGGAGTGAGCGATGGCATATATGCACAGATGAATCTGGCGCATACTGTCGGTGATGATCCGGATCGTGTATTGGAAAACCACCGCATCATCGGAAAAGCCATAGGCGTAGCGGCAGAGGATATGGTGCTTGCCTGGCAGACCCATACCGTTAATGTGATGAAAGTGGATGATACGTTCCGCGGCATGGGCATAGTAAAGGACAGACCTTACCGTGATGTAGACGGTATAGTTACCGATACTCCGGGACTCTGCCTGCTTACATCTTATGCGGACTGCGTTCCTCTTTATTTTGTGGATCCGGAGCATAAAGCCATTGGACTCTCCCACAGCGGCTGGCGCGGGACGGTGGGCAATATCGCAAAGAACACCATAGCGCTTATGAAAGAGAGTTTCGGCAGCGATCCGCAGAAAATGATCGTCTGCATAGGACCTTCGATAGAAGCTTCCTGTTATGAAGTGGGAGAGGATGTGGCAGAGCCTTTCAGGGAAGCCTTCAGCGAGGAAGAGAGTTCACGGATACTTACGCCTGAGGAAGGAAAAGAAGGAAAGTATTTCCTGGATCTTACGCAGGCAAATGTCTTTAATTTCTTAAACAGCGGCATAAGTGAAGAAAACATATTCAGGCCGGATCTTTGCACCGCCTGTAATTCTTCATGGCTGCATTCGCACAGAGCCAGCGGCGGTAAGCGCGGCGGGATGTGCGCATTTTTGATGATAAAAAACGGATAGGATCATGAAAAGAAGAATTGGAAAATACGCAGTCCTGATGGCACTCTGTATGCTTATGAGCGTCGTTCTTGCGGGCTGCAGCGGAAAAAAGGAAACTCCTGCGGAACCTGAAATATTACTGGGGTTCTCACAGCTGGGATCGGAAAGCGCCTGGAGAATAGGCAATACTAGGGACATAGAAGAAAAGGCAGAGAGCTATGATATCAGCCTCATGCTGGAGAACGCCAATCAGAAGCAGGAAAACCAGATTGCAGCTATCAGGCGTTTTATAGCATATCAGGTGGATGTTATAGCCTTTTCTCCGATAGTGGAAGAGGGCTGGGATAATGTGCTGCTGGAAGCAAAGAATGCCGGCATTCCCGTGATACTGGTGGATCGTGACATAAATACCGAAACAGAGGGGCTGACAACCTGCCTTATCGGAGCAGACTTTTATAAGGAAGGCGTGATGGCCGGGGAATATCTGATAAGAAAAGCTGACAGCCTGGAGCTTGATCACGTGAAGATAGTGGAGATTACAGGCACTGAAGACTCAACGCCCATGCGCCAGCGCCAGCTTGGTTTTATGGATACCATCAGTGCCGACAGCCGTATGGAAGTGATAGAGAGCATAAACGGTGATTTCTTAAAAAGTCGCGGAGCCGAATGCATGCGTGAACTGCTGGATAAATACGGCCCGGATATAGACGCGGTATACAGCCATAATGATGAGATGACACTGGGCGCCCTGCCGGAGATAGAAAACGCCGGATACGTGCCGGGAAGCGATATGATAATCATTTCCATAGACGGTGGTCAGGAAGCGATAGACGCCCTGAAAGCCGGAAAGATAAACTGCGTTGTGGAATGCACGCCTATGCTTGGGAAAACACTGATGGAAACGACGCTTAAACTGATGGCCGGAGGATCGGTAAATAAGGTGATACACCCTGCAGAGACTTATTTCAGCGATGAGATGGATCTGAGCGCGATACCGCCCAGAGGATATTGAGGATCTGAGTTTTAGCATGTCCGGGAGAAAAAAGGAAAAAAGCATTATAGGCAAGTTTGACGCAGTTACCAGGAGACTGGTCATACTGCTGGTCATCCCTATCATCATAAGTTTTGTGATGATGCTTTTCTTTATGGACAGATACCACAGCAGTATAGTGCGTATCGAGACCATATCCAGTTTAAAGAACGTGGTGGCAGAGGAGATCCCCGAGCTGACATGGAACGTGGTGAGCGGGCGTGATTCCTTTGTGGGCAGCGGAGTATATCCAAGGATACGCAGCGTATATGATACCATTGCCGATGTCAGCAGTAAGACTTCAGAGGAAAACAGGCTTTCGCTGATAGTGGCAGAGCGTACCATGCAGACTCTTGAAGGTTATGTGAAGCAGATACGTGATAATATCGAAGCGCAGGTACCTGTTGTCGAAAATGAGACGGTGATGGAGGAGATAAGGAGCGTGGCCGATCTGGTGGCCAGCATGCTGAATGAATACATCACCGGTGAGATAGATACTACTGCCAGGATGAGCGTGACGCTTCGGATAATCATAATAATCATAGCCACAGTAGAGGGTGGGATCGTCCTTATGGCAGGTATACTGCGTATACGGTCAATGAAGAAGACCAGCGTATTCGTGCGGCAGCCCATAGAGCGCCTTGAGAATGTGGCGGAGCAGCTGGCAGACGGAACGCTGGATGCCAGGATCACGGAGACGGAAGTCACCGAGCTTCGGAATCTTACCAGACAGGTTAATATCATGGCTGACCGTCTGGAGGATATGATGAAGAAGAGCCTTCAGGATGAGAGAAATTTAAGGAAGGCGGAACTCAGGAATCTTCAGGCGCAGATAAACCCTCACTTCCTTTATAACACCCTGGATGCCATAATCTGGAAAGCGGAAGCGGGAGAGAAGAATGAGGTCATACAGCTTACCAGCGCCCTGAGCGACTTCTTCCGTATCAGCTTATCGTCGGGTGCGGACTGGATCCCTGTAAGTCAGGAAAAGAAGCATATTGAGGGCTATCTTACCATACAGCAGACACGTTACCGTGATATCATGCATTATGAGATAGACATACCCGAAGAGCTGGGACGTTTCTATATACTTAAACTCCTGATACAGCCCCTGGTGGAGAACGCCCTGTATCACGGTATCAAGATCAAGCGGGGCGGCGGTACCATAAAGGTGACCGGAAGGCTGGAAGATGATATGCTGGTGTTTACCGTAAAAGATACGGGCCTTGGGATGACAGAGGAGCAGATGAACACGCTTAAGGAGCGGATGAAGAACGGTCAGCCTACGGTCAGCGAAGGCACGGGCGGATTTGGTCTGGTCAATGTGAATCTGAGGATACGATTATATTACAGTCAGGAGGAAGGTCTAAAGATAAAGAGCGGACCCGAAGGCACGGAAGTATCCTTCCGTGTACCCTGCCGTACTAAAGAGGAGATTTCCGAAAATGAAAGTATTTCTGGTTGATGATGAGATAGTGATACGTGAGGGTATACGTGAATCCTTTCCCTGGGCGGAGACGGATTATACGCTTATAGGCGAAGCGCCTGATGGGGAAATGGCTCTTCCGATGATACGTGATACCAATCCCGATATCGTTATCACTGATATAAGGATGCCCTTTATGGACGGCCTGAGTCTTTGTACCGTACTCAAAGAACAGATGCCCTGGATAGGCATCATAATCTTAAGCGGTTATGATGAATTTGAATATGCCAGACAATGTATAAAGCTTGGAGTCAGGGAGTATCTGTTAAAGCCCATAAATGCAAAAGATCTGAGGCAGTCCCTTGACAAGGTCAGCGCACAGATAGAAGCGGAACGTGAGACCCGTGCCCATGCGGAGAGCCTGCGGGCGCGTATGGAGAACGGCGGCGCGTTCTTAAAGGAAAAACTCATAAGCGTACTTTTCTCCGAAGAATCAATGGAGGAAGATGCGGATAATGCGCTTCAGCAGCTGAGAAGTATGGGCTGCCCTGTTAATGCGCCTTTTTATGCTGTGGTGGACGCAGCATTCGATCCTGTATCCGAAGGACAGGCGGAAGCTTCTTCTTTGACGGAGAGCAGTGTGGGGAGTGTGTTTTCTTCCGGCAGCCGCACAGGCACGCGTCTTCTGGTCCTGGGGGATACGGCGGCAGATGCGGAAGAGCGGGCTTATGCATTTGCATCTTCACTGGTTAACAGGCTCGAACAGGCAGGCTGCAAAACCATACATGTGGGTATAGGAGATATAGTAGAACGCCCCGGGGATATCTTTAAAAGCTTCAAGGCGGCGCGGCACATAAGGCATCTGCTGGCAGAGCGCGCGGATGAGAATGCCCTTATCTTTGGCGTAAGGGAAATGGGCGATTCATCGGTAAAGAGCTCTTCGGTTATCAATGAAGCAAAGATCTACATGGCAAGTCATTTTAATGATCCGAATCTTATGCTGCAGGATGTTGCCAGGGCGGTAAATATGAGTAACAGCCGTTTTTCTACTGTATTCTCGCAGCAGAACGGCCAGACTTTTACCGAATATCTTATATCACTGCGCCTTAACAAAGCTAAGGAACTGCTTCGCGAAACCGATATGAAGAGTTCCCAGGTTGCCATGGAGAGCGGGTATAATGATTCGCATTATTTCAGTTATATTTTTAAGAAGAATCTGGGGATAACACCCTCCGAATACCGGGTACAGTATCAAAACAAACCGGAATAAGATCAAATCTAACCATTCTGAAAAATTCAAAATGAAATTCAACCAAGACAGGATATTGTTGGATTTACCGGGAATCCTCTTTACGTTATAGTTAATGCGTAAACAATGCAAGATCATACTTGCACATAAAAAAAGGAGGATTCCAATGAAAAAGATCAAAAGGCTCACATCTCTTTTGCTGGCTATCGTTCTGGTATTCGGTATGACAGCCTGCACCAGCGACACAGGCGCATCCAGCACAGGCGGTGGCGATACACCCCCTGCATCAACTGGTAGCGGAGAACTCATCAAGGTCGGCGTTGTAAACAACCCCCCTTCAGAGTCCGGTTACCGTGAGGCAAACGTAAAAGACATGGAAGCTGTTTTCTCAAAGGATAACGGCTACGAACTCAAGACATTCTACAGCATTAAGAATGATGAGCAGCTTCAGGCAGCTCAGGGTTTCATCACTGACGGCGTTGATTATCTTCTGATCTCTGCAGCAGAGACCACCGGTTGGGACGAAGTTCTCAAGAAGGCACAGGAAGCCGGCATCAAGGTTTATCTCTTTGACCGTATGATCGATGTAGACGAAAGCCTCTACGAGGCAGCAGTAGTTTCCGATATGGCTAAGGAAGGCGAGACCGCAGTTAACTGGCTCCTTTCACAGAATCTGGATACCTACAATGTAATCCACATCCAGGGCGCAATGGGCAGCGATGCTCAGATCGGACGTACCGGTGCACTTGATGCTCAGTTCGCATCAGGCAAGATGAACAAGGTTGTTCAGCAGACAGCTACATGGGATGAAGCAGAAGCTAAGAAGATCGTTGAGACCGTTATCAACAGCGGTGAAGACTTCAACGTAATCTACGCAGAGAACGACGGTATGGCAAAGGGTGCTGTTGCAGCACTTGACGAGCACGGTATCACCCACGGTGTAGACGGCAAGGTTATAGTAATGGGCTTTGACTGCAACAAGTGGGCACTCAGAGAACTCCTTGCAAAGTCATGGAACTATGATGGCCAGTGCAGTCCTTTCCAGGCAGGTGTTATCAGCGACTTCATTAAGAGCGGAAGCGCACCTTCTTCAAAGGTTATCTACAACGAAGAGAAGGGCTTTGACGCTAAGACCCTTACCCAGGAAGATATCGATACTTACGGACTGGGCGAATAATCTAATGAACTAAGACCATTGGCGCAGCCGGACTGTAATAGAAAAAACACAGCCGGCTGCGCTTTTGTATGAAGCATGAACTGAAGGTCAGTTAATAATTTCGCAGGGAGGTAAATGCCATGCAGGAAGATTGCCTGCTTAAGTTAAGAGGGATCGAGAAGCGTTTTCCCGGAGTGCGGGCGCTTCACAATGTGGATTTTACTTTAAGAAAAGGTGAGATCCATGCACTCATGGGTGAAAACGGTGCCGGCAAATCCACGCTGATCAAACTCCTGACAGGTGTTTATTCAAAGGATGACGGTACCATATATGTTGAGGGGAAAGAGGCGCATATCCATTCTCCCCAGGACGCACAGAATAACGGCATCAGTACCGTTTATCAGGAGATCACACTGTGCCCTAATCTGACGGTGGCGGAAAACATTTTTATCGGCCGTGAGAGCAACATGGTGGTGAAGAGAAAAGATTATGAGAAAAGGACTGCGGAGATATTAAGTAATCTTCAGATACCGGCCAGACCAAGACAGCAGCTTGGTAACTGTTCGCTGGCGGTTCAGCAGATGGTGGCTATAGCAAGAGCGGTGGACATGCAGTGTAAGGTGCTTATTCTGGATGAGCCTACGTCCTCTCTGGACGATAAGGAAGTTAACATGCTCTTTAAGCTTATGCGTGACCTGAAAGCGCGCGGTGTCGGTATCATCTTCGTAACACATTTCCTGGAGCAGGTTTATGAAGTGTGCGACAGGATCACGGTTCTGCGAAACGGAGAACTGGTGGGTGAGTACCTGACCGAAGATCTCCCCCAGGTACAGCTGGTCTCCAAGATGATAGGTAAGGAACTGGATGAGCTGAATAACTTATCGGAAAAAGACAATGTTGTTATAGAAAAGGGAGAAGTATTCTATGAGGCTAAAGGTCTTTCAAGCAGCAGTGCACTTCCCTTTGATTTCACGATACATAAGGGCGAGGTTAACGGTTTTACAGGGCTGCTGGGATCCGGAAGAAGCGAGAGTGTAAGAGCTATCTTTGGTGCGGATAAAGTGAACGGCGGAACCGTTAAGATAAAAGGCAAGCAGGTTCAGATAGACCGTCCGATACAGGCGATGAAAAACGGCATAGGTTATCTTTCGGAGGACAGAAAGGGCGACGGTATAATCGCGGAGCTGAGTGTCCGTGAAAATATCATACTGGCACTGCAGGTTATGAACGGATTCTTTAAGCCCATAAGCCGCAGCGAATCAGAGGCCTTTGCTGATGAATACATCAAAGCGCTGAGTATCAAGACTGCCAGCCGCGAGACTCCGGTAGGATCGCTGAGCGGCGGTAACCAGCAGAAAGTAATACTTGCAAGGTGGCTTTTGACGCATCCGGATTACCTGATACTGGATGAACCTACGCGAGGTATCGACGTCGGTACCAAACTTGAGATACAGAAGCTGGTACTCAAGCTTGCGGAAGACGGTGTGAGCGTAACCTTTATTTCGTCGGAGATAGAAGAGATGCTGCGTACCTGCAGCCGCCTGATAGTCATGAGAGACAGGCATATCGTAGGTGAATTAAAAGGCAGCGAGCTTAATCAGGCACAGGTAATGAGAACCATAGCGGGAGGGGAGACAAAGAATGAAGGATAACACAAAAAAGAGCTTTGATATAAAGAGCATCTTTCGCGGTGGCCTTGGTCAGCTTACCATTCCCATCATAGCGATAGCTCTGCTGGTTATATTTAATCTCATAAGGGATCCCAGTTTCTTCAGTATCGGTTTTTCTTCAAATAATGAGGGTAACACGGTGCTTGAAGGAAATCTTATCAGTATCATAAACAGTGCAAGCGAGCTTGCGGTACTTGCGATAGGCATGACGCTTGTTACCGCAGCCTGCGGCGGACAGGATATCAGCGTGGGTGCTGCAGCAGCCATCGCCGGAAGTGCATTCGTTAAAGTACTTAAGTCAGGCAGCGAGATAGGAGCGGGTACAGTTATAGCTGCTTTCATTCTGGCCTGCGTGGTTGCAATGATCTTCGGCGCATTTAACGGTACCCTGGTGGCGGTGTTTAAGATACAGCCGATGATAGCGACGCTGATACTGTATACCTGCGGACGTTCCATTGCATACTGGATAAATGGCGGTGCGACTCCTACAGTCAGCAGCCCCATCATAACTGCGATAGGAAGTTTTATACCGGGTATTCCGGTCCCGACGCCGGTTATAATAGTCATAGTGATGATCGTACTGTTCAAACTGCTCTTCAGATTTACTTCACTTGAACTGCTGACACAGTCGGTGGGTATCAACGGAAGCGCAGCAAGACTTAACGGTATCAACACAACATTTATAAAGCTTCTTTCCTTTATCTTCCTGGGAATCTGCGTGGCAGTGGCAGGATGTATAGGAGTGAGCAGGCTGGGACTTATCAATCACGAAACTCTGCTTCTGGATATAGAAATGGATGCGATCCTTGCAGTGGCTATAGGCGGTAACAATCTGGGCGGCGGCCGTTTTAAGATAAGCGGAAGTATACTCGGCGCATACATAATACAGATGCTGACAATCACGCTTTATGCGATGAAGGTTCCTTCAACAGATGTAAAAGCTTATAAGGCTATCGTCATCGTCATACTGGTGGTTATAGGTTCACCTGTGGTCAAGCAGAAGTTCAACAGATTCATGACCCAACTTCAGATGAAGAAAAACCAGACAGCGGTTAAGGAAGGAGGGAAAGCATGAAAAAGAATAATGGATTCAAAGAGCCATTGACCGATACTCAGCTGCTGATGACCATAACCATCTGCATCTTCATCGCGATGTACGGTCTGGCGATGATATTCCTGCAGGGAGGTTTCCTGCATGTACAGCAGGTATTTGATCTATTAAATGATAATGCGTCTCTTATAATAGTATCCTGCGGTCTGACCATAGTCATGATAGGCGGTGGCATTGATATCAGCGTAGGCGCTGTTACTTCCCTGACTGTCATGAGCTGTGTGCTTTATCTGAATAACGGTGGAAGCATATTCGGATCCATACTGCTGGCACTGGGCATAGGCCTTGCATTCGGTATCATACAGGGAGCACTCATCAGTTATCTTGAGATACAGCCCTTTATAGTTACCCTGGCAGGCATGTTCTTTGCAAGAGGATTTACGACCATACTTTCCGTTAATCCCCAGAAGGTCGATCACGAAGCGTTTAATAAACTGCGTGAGACAAAGATCGAAATAGACTGGCTGGGTTATACCGCAAAGAACGGTACCAGGATCCCCGGCAGAATGGAGCTGGGCGTTATTGTTGCACTGATCATCGTGGTACTGGTATTTATCCTGCTGCAGTACTTTAAGCCCGGACGTGAATTCTATGCTATCGGCGGAAACCAGACAAGTGCTTTGATGCTTGGTATCAACGTAAAGAGAACACGTTTCTTAAGCTATGTTATATGTGGACTCTTAAGCGGTATTTCAGGATATGTATTCATGATGCATACCGGCGCAGGTAATGCTACCAATGCAGCCGGCATGGAAATGAACGCCATAGCATCTTCCATCATAGGCGGTACGCTGCTTACCGGCGGTGTCGGTAATGTGGCAGGTACCTTCTTCGGTACCATGACACTTACCACCATCAAGAAAATAGTTGTTGCCAGCGGACTTAAC
>CAMVRS010000163.1 GCA_947169935.1 uncultured Lachnospiraceae bacterium | reverse complement strand
GCACAGATCGTTGCGGGTATCGATCTGTTTGACGGTATCAAAAATGAATATCCGGTGTTTAAGTCTCTGGCTGACTGTGATGTAGACGCTGATGTAGTCATCGATTTTACAGCGGCTCCGGCAGTGGATGCGCTGCTTGACTGGTGCGAGGCAAAGGGCATGCCCGTTGTACTGTGCTCTACAGGTCTGACCGAGGAACAGGTAAAACGCGCAACTACCGAGAGCATCAAAAAGACCGCAGTACTCAAATCGGCTAACATGTCCCTGGGTATAAACGTCCTGCTTAAGCTACTTAAAGAGGCTGCAGCGCAGTTTGCGCCTGCAGGCTTCGATATCGAGATCGTTGAGAAGCATCATAATCTTAAACTTGATGCGCCTTCGGGTACGGCTCTGGCACTGGCAGATTCCATCAACGAAGAGATGAACGGTCAGTATGAATATGTATACGACCGCAGCCAGCGCAGACAGAAGAGAGACAAGAAAGAGATGGGTATCAGTGCGGTCCGCGGCGGTACCATCGTGGGAGACCATGATGTGATCTTTGCGGGAACCGACGAGGTTATAACCTTCTCACACAGGGCATACAGCAAGGCCGTATTTGCAAAGGGAGCTGTTCAGGCGGCAAAATTCCTTGCAGGCAAAGAGCCGGGGTTATATGATATGGGGGACGTCATCGGCTGATTAAAAGATAAGATCCCCGAGTAGGAAAGTTCGGCTACGGAAATCACAGATTTCCTGCCTCACTTTTTCGCTTCGCTCAGGATGACATAAAGGTAGTGTCATCCTGAGGAACGTAGTGACGAAGGATCTTTTATGAATATGAGGGTAGCGTATGGAGTTTCGACCCTGTATAGACATACATAACGGAAAAGTTAAACAGATAGTGGGCGGCAGTCTTACGGATGCAGCGGCAAAGGAAAACTTTGTCGCTGATAAGGATGCCGCTCATTTTGCCATACTTTATAAAGATTTGGGGATAAAGGGCGGTCATGTGATATTGCTCAACGGCCGCGGCACACCCGAATATGAAGCTACAAAGGCTCAGGCTATATCGGCGATTAAGGCTTATCCCGGCGGCCTTCAGGTGGGAGGCGGGATAGCTCCCGATAATGCGAAGGAGTATCTGGATGCCGGTGCGGCCCAGGTCATAGTCACTTCCTATGTTTTCAGGGACGGAAAGATCGATATGGACCGTCTGAACGAGATGCGTGACTCTGTGGGCAGGGAGCATCTGGTGCTGGATCTTTCCTGCAGAAGAAAGGACGACGGCGCCTATTATATTGTGACAGACCGATGGCAGAAGTTTACGGATCAGAAGCTTTCCGTGGAGCTTTTGGCACAGCTTGAAGAATACTGCGCGGAATACCTTATCCATGCGGTTGATGTGGAAGGCAGGCAGAGCGGTATTGAAGAAGATGTGGCAGGCCTGCTGGGGGAATATGACGGGATACCGGTAACATATGCCGGCGGGGTTCATAGTCTTGATGATATCGATACGTTACGCAGGCTTGGCAGAGGAAGGATCAATGTTACTATAGGTTCTGCACTGGACATTTTCGGGGGCGGCATAGCTCTTAATGATGTTATGGAACGGATAGGATGACACAATATACTTACAGGAGGTAAATATCATGTTTGAACAGATCAAATTAGATTATGGTTTTGCGGATCTTGAGCCCTGCATCGATACGCTTACCATGGAGACCCATTACGGAAAGCATCATGCAGCGTATACGGCAAATCTTAATGCGGCAGCAGAGAAGGCCGGAGTGGCTGACAAGCCGATAGAGAAGCTTTTATCGGAGCTGGACAGCATTGCGGATCCTGCGCTGCGTACGGCGATCCGCAATAATGGAGGCGGTTTTTATAATCATAATCTGTATTTTGCAAACTTTTCGCCCAAAGCATCAAAGGCAGCGGAAGGAAAGCTGGCTGCGCAGATCGATAAGCAGTTTGGCAGTCTTGAAGATCTTAAGGAAGAACTGACTAAAAAAGCTGTGAGCCAGTTTGGTTCCGGCTGGGCATGGCTCAGTGTAAACTCAGCAGGAGAGCTTAAGGTGGAGAACAGCCTTAACCAGGATAATCCTTTTATGAACGGTGAAGGCTATAAGCCTATCCTGGCACTGGACGTATGGGAGCATGCATATTATCTGAAATATAAGAATCTCCGCGCAGAATATATCAAGGCGTACTTCGAGATCCTTGACTGGAAGAAGGTAAGCGCGCGCTACGAAGAGATAGTCTCCGGCTGAAATAAAACCCGGATCTGATGAATATATGGGCTGCTCTGTACGGTGGCTGACCGTGCGGAGCAGCTTTTTTAATATTTCATATTGCTAATCCGAAAATAGTGTGTTAGTATAGCACACATCTGAGTCGTAAGTGTATCTGGGCACGATCCGGCCGGAATATCGTGATGACATAACTGAACAATTACCTGTATGGGCGCTCTTTTGTGCAGAGCGTATTTTTGTTGTGCAAAAAAGGAGGCAGGTAATGGTAATAAGAGTATCTACAGGAGCGTTAAGAGGCATAGACTGCAGTCTGGTCACAGTGGAGGTGGATGTATCAAACGGTCTTCCGATGATGGAGATGGTGGGCAGTCTTTCAAAAGAAGTTAAGGAAGCACAGATGCGGGTGCGTGTTGCGCTTAAAAATGCGGGGATAGCGATCCCGCCGCAGCGTATCACGGTCAATCTGGCTCCGGCATCCCTGCATAAGGAGGGCAGCCAGTATGATCTGCCGATAGCGGCAGCTATGCTGGCAGCTTTAGGGATGATATCGGAAAGCAGGCTCGAGAATATCTTTATAGCGGGAGAGCTGGGGCTTGACGGCGAGGTAAAAGCCATCCGGGGCTGTCTTCCGATGGTGCTGAGGGCCAGGGCGGAAGGCATAAGGGAATGCATATTACCGGGAGCAAATGCCGGGGAAGGAACTGTTGTAAAGGATATGCATATTGTGGGCGTTGAAAGCCTTGATGAAATGATCCGGTATCTGCTGCTGGATGAGGAAGACAGGAAAAACCATTATGCAGAGGCTTCAGATGAAGATGCAGATATGAAGAGGGAGAAGATCCCTGATTTCGGGGAGTTGTATGGCCAGGAAGGCGTGAAGCGGGCAATGGAGATAGCGGCAGCAGGCTTTCATAATCTGCTGATGATAGGCCCGCCGGGGGCGGGGAAGACCATGGCAGCCAGACGCCTGCCGGGCATTTTGCCGCCCATCACTGAAGAGGAGGCACTGGAGGTCTCCAAGATATACAGCGTGGCGGGCAAACTGACAGGCGGAGGCCTGATCAAAGAAAGACCCTTTGTTGCTCCGCATCATTCCGCGACTCTCCAGGCATTGGCCGGCGGAGGACAGAATCCCAGACCCGGACTTATAAGCCATGCCCATAAAGGCGTACTGTTCCTGGATGAAGTGGTGCATTTTTCTTCTGCCGCGCTGGAGGTGTTAAGGCAGCCTCTGGAAGATAAAAAGGTGCTCATAGCCCGGTCAACGGCAAGTTATGAATTTCCTGCGGAATTTATGCTGGTGGCAGCCATGAATCCCTGCCCCTGCGGGAATTATCCGGATCCCCAGCGCTGCCGCTGCAGTGAGGAACAGGTGAGAAGATATCTGAACAAACTTTCCGGGCCGCTGCTTGACCGTATCGATATATGTGCGGAGATGGGCAGGATAAGCCTGGATGAATACAGACAGAGTAATAAAACCGGTGGTAACGGGATAAACAGTGCCGCGATGCGTGAGCACGTGATGGCTGCCAGAGCAGTTCAGGAGGAGCGTTTTGTGAATGAGAAGATATGCTTTAATGCGCAGATGGGCGTGGCAGAACTGGAAAAGTATGTGCGTCTTGAAGGCGAAGAACGTGAGTTTATGGATAAGGTATATGAAAGCCTGCACCTGAGCCTGAGGTCCTATCACAGGGTGCTTAAGGTGGCGCGCACCATAGCGGACATAGACGGACAGAAGGAAGTGGGCCTGAGCCAGCTGCAGGAAGCTCTCTGCTACAGAGGCATAGAAGACAGGTACTGGGGATAGGAGACGGAACACATGGATAAAGAGAGATTGTACAGACTGCAGCTGGCAGTTCTTGCTGATGTAATGCCCCGTGCCTGCCGCTGCCTTCTGGGAGAGTATGGCGATGCAGAAAGGATATGCATGCTTGAAAATGATGAAACAGACAGACTGGATTATCTGACACAGGAAGAAAAGGCGGAGCTGAAGGCGGCTAAGAAAAGGGGACTGCCGCTGGCTATGGCGGAAACGATGGAAAAGCTGGCTATCAATATGATCTGCATTGATGAGCAGGGATATCCTGCGAAGATAAGAAGGCTTGAAGATGCACCCTATGCGCTTTTTTACCGGGGGATGTTACCGGCAGAGGATAAAAAGCATGTGGCGATCATAGGAGCCAGGAACTGCAGCGATTACGGAAGAAGGACGGCAGAGTATTTCGGGCAGGGGCTTGCAAAGGCAGGGGTGTCTGTGATAAGCGGCATGGCAAGGGGCATAGACGGCATGGCGCAGGAGGCCTGTGTGGACGCCGGACAGGAAAGCTATGCCCTGCTGGGCAGCGGAGTGGATGTTATATATCCTCCAAGCAATAAAGCATTATATAACAAGCTGGTAAAATGCGGAGGAGTGATAAGCGAATACCCTCCGGGAAGAGAGTCCCTGCCTTTTCATTTTCCTATGCGGAACAGGCTTATAAGTGCTTTCAGTGACCTGCTGCTGGTGGTGGAAGCAAGGGAAAAGAGCGGAACTTTTATAACGGTAAACTATGCGCTGGAACAGGGAAAGGATGTCTATGCCGTTCCGGGGCGTATTGAGGATGAGCTGAGCAAAGGCTGCAACAGGCTGATTGCCCAGGGAGCCGGAGTGGCTCACTGCGTCGAAGAAGTGCTGCTGGCGCTGACTGATAATGAAAACAGTGAGAGGAGGGTTATAGAGTTTTCCGAAGTGACAAGGAAGAAGGTGGCTGCGGCAGCTGAGGAGAAGCCTGATGACAGATGGGAGGACGGACCACGCCCCATCATCCGTAAATGCCTTTTGGATCAGCCTATGACAGCCCAGGAGTTATATGGAAGGCTGGGAAAGCCTGATATGAAGATACAGGAGCTTTTAACATTGCTTATGCAGCTGGAGATAGAAGGACTGGTATTATGCAGGGGAGGGCGGTATGAGCTTAAATAAACGGTCGGTATCTGTCATGGTCACAAGACGATCTTCACGTGTCATCCTGAGCGTAGCGAAGGATCTTTTTCAAAGTCGGGCTTTGTTGATAACATGCTGTAAATAGCGTATAATGGGGCGTGGAAAGGACACGCCCCGTAAACCGGAGGTGTGAATTGGAAAATATAAAAAATGCAGGAAAGAAGCTTTACGGTAGAAGATATAATGAATCTCCCTGAAGGAGTACGTATGGAGGTGATCGACGGGAATGTTTATGATATGGCAACACCCAGCCCGTGGCATCAGCAGATATGTGTATATTTTGTGCGGAAGATAGCAGATCATATTGATAAGAAAAATGGGGATTGTCTGGTAATACCGGCTCCTTTCGGGGTGTTCTTTCAAGAAGATAATAACACATATGTCGAGCCTGATATTTCAGTAATATGTGACAAGAATAAGATATCAGAACGGGGGTGCGAAGGTGCACCGGACTGGATTGTAGAGATAGTTTCGCCCTCAAGCAGATCGATGGATTATCTTCACAAACTATATCTGTATAAACAAAAAGGAGTACGTTTATACTGGATTGTCGATCCTGTGTCACAGTATGTAACAGTATATGATTTTGAGGCTGATATCATGAAACGCTACACTTTTAGCGATACTATCCCCGTATCTATTTATGACGATCTTGAGATAGATATGTCAAAGCTGTAAATATGGACACGGAGAAAAAGACAAAAGGCTCAAAAGCCATAACACTTATTCTGCTCCATCTGATGCTCATGGTCTATTCACTTGGAGGAATCTTCAGCAAGAAGGCCGCGGGAGAAGCATTTCTCAGCGTGGGGTTTTGCCTGAATTACGGTGCGGTTCTTTTCCTGCTGGTGATATATGCTGTGGTATGGCAGCAGATCATCAAAAGACTTCCGCTTACGACTGCTTTTGCAAATAAAGCAGTTACTCTTTTATGGGGAATCTTGTGGGGGAGACTTTTCTTTGAAGAGAGTATTACTGTTGGCAAGATAGCGGGCGTCATAATAGTGATGGCGGGAGTGATACTGTATTCTTTAGCTGACGGGGAGGAGAAGAGCCATGAACAGTGAAGTGCTGCTTTATTCCCTTCTTCTTCTGGCGGGTGTGTTCATAAGTGCGGTATCCCAGGTGCTGTTAAAGAAGGAAGCCGGAAAGGAACACAGCTCCCTTATCGCCGAGTATTTAAATCCGGCTGTGATCACGGCATATGCAATGTTTTTTGCAAGTACACTGCTTTCTGTATTTGCATACCGCGGAATTCCATTATCAATGGGACCGGTGCTGGAGGCGACCAGCTATATCTATGTCACATTCTTCGGAGTAAAGATATTCCGGGAAAAGATAAATAAAAAGAAACTGCTGGCTCTTTTACTTATCATCGGCGGTATAGCGGTATATTCGCTCTGCGGCTGATCAATAAGCCGGGCCCTGCAATGGTAAATGATTATGCATGATATAGAATTGATTGTAAAACTTATCTTATTTATGATATCGACGTTCGGATATTTCTGCTTTTTTTACCGTCGGGCATATATTCATGTTACCATCATCCCGCTTTTTGTAGGAGCTCTTCAGGTTACCGTTTTGTTTGTCTTTTCGCTTGTCGGATTGTTGTTTCCGTGCTCTTTGATTCTGTATCTGGGTGGATTTGTCCTATTGCTTTTGGAATGGAAAGCATACAAAACGGCAATCCTGCAGCGGTGCATTCGTGATCACAGATTCTGGTTTTCAATTATCATCTTTTGTATTCTGGCCGTTTTGTTATGGGGAAAGGAATTTTCGCGCCTTGATGATTTTACTCATTGGGCGCTTATTGAGAAAATAATGTTAATTACGGACAGGCTTCCCAATACATCGGATCGTCTGATGCATCATGCAGCGTATCCACCGGGCAGCGCCTTATATATTTACTATTTTGTCAGGATGATAGGAGAGGAAGAATTCCTGCAGATGCTGGGACAGGCTTATTTGATAATATGCGGTCTGTTGCCGTTATGGGCATTTACGAAGAAGAAAAGCAGTATTATCCTGATGTTTTTGGTCTCATTATATATAATGATCTGTAATGTTTCGTTTTACGGATTGAAGGTGGACACCTTACTGCCGGTATGCGGAGTCAGCTTATTTGTAATATATTATCTTGAATTTCATGGGAAAGATGATATACCCCCGCAGAAGATTCTTATGTGTATTCCGCTTATATCCTTTATAATGTTGGTAAAGAATCCGGGGATTCTATTTGTTCTTATCTTTATAATTCTTCTTTTGCCACGACTTATGAAGAAAGGAAAGATAAGGTGGCTGGCAGCTTTGCTTGCAACAATGATACTAAGTTATGGGTTGTGGCGGTTATATTATCAGTTTGCTTATCCGGCGGCGGAAACATCCATTCATGCGATGACAATAAAAAATTATGTTTCTGTTTTTTCGGAAAAGGCCGGTATGGATAAAATGTTATTGTTTTTCAGGGTTGTGAAAAGCGCATTCCTAAATAAGGAGAACGTATTACTGCTGGGCTGGATTATTATTCCTTGCTTGCCCTTTGCAGCTGCGGATAAAAGAATACGGGGAGAATGGGTATCTTTTGTTTTTAAACTGGTTCTGCTCTATGGTTTATATGTTGCAGGGGTTTATCTGATGTATCTTTTCTCGATGAGTGCTGAAGAAACAGAGGTCTTAGCCGGCCTTGACAGATATATGGGGACTATTAGACAGGTGTGCTGGTTGGCCGGTGCGGCTTTTATTTTCGCTAAGGACAGGGAGACAGCGGAAGGCAATCATATATGTTTGGTAACGGCTGGTGTGATTGCTGCTTTAGCCCTGGTAGCGTTACCGATAAATGAGAGACTATTCAATAGCGCCGTGTGTGAAGAGGCTTTTAGCAACCTGGAAGAAGAGCGTATATATATATATATCCGGAAATATCATCGCCTAAATTCAGAGAAGCTCTGGATGATTCAATCCGTGATTATGGAGTCAGATCTGGGAAAAAGTATTTATTCTGTTTTAAACCGGAAACTTCTTACGTTACTGTCCATTATTTTTGGTTTATGGCTGAATACTGCCTTTATTCTTCTAATATAGATATTGCTTCATGGGAAAATGGAGTTGATGCTGAATGGTTTTATGCGTACGATTATGTTATTATCAAAGATATGGAAGAAGAGGAAAAAGAGAAATACTTATGTAGTTTCGATAATGTTGTTTTTATGAATTGAGTTTAAATAAAGTGTTTTGGCTGTGCTTATATTAAGATGACTCAAGTATCGTGATTTGTGTTTTGGGAGAGAATACATGAAAAAAAGAAGCTATAGTCTGGATCTTTTGAAATTTATTGCATGCATAGGATTATTATGGTTCAGGTATCGCAAATATACATGTCCGGATGGTATATACTTTGGAACTGTTCTTATCCGGGAAGATGAATGGGGGCTGGATTTACGTTTTCTTGTTGAAATTTTCTTTGTCCTTTCCGGTTTTTTTATGTTTCCGTATATAGAGAAGATAAAGAATGGAATATCATTAGAGCAGTTTATGATAAAACGGATAATACGGATCATTCCCATGTTGTGTATAAGCACTATCTTATTGGAAATTATGTTTATTATAATGATGAGATCCGGAAACACTCATGGGCTGGATATATACCAGCCTGCGCTTTTTGGTATTATATCCGCATGTTTTGGCGTGGAATATGGCTGGGGACTTGTTGATGCACATATTAATCCTGAATCCTGGTATCTGGATATATTACTTCTTTGCTATCTTATCTTTATAATTATAATTAAACTGTCGAAAAAAACGAAGATCAGGGAAAAGTACTTTTTCATACTCATGATAGGGATAGGAGCTTTTTGTACACTGCAGGAGTATTCAATTCCATATTTAGAGGCATATAATGGGCGTGGATATGTAGCTTTCTTTATGGGAGTTTTATTGGCATCATATCTTAACCGCACAGAGCTAAACTACAGGCATGTTACAGCTTCGTTTATTTGCCTGGCAATATATGGAATATATCATGTTTTCGGATCACACTATCTTGAATATGGGAAATCTTTCCTGATTGCATTGTTCGTCGCACCGGCGCTGGTTGTATTGTTAAAAACCGGGATAGCGGAAAAGATCTTTGCGTGGAAAGGCTGGGGTGAACTGGGTAAGAAGGACATCAACCGCTTGGTTGACATTCTCTTCAACGACCGGTATGAGGTTGCAGGGCGTTGTGCCTTCAAGGACGAATTTGTCACCTGCGGAGGCGTAAGCCTTGACGCTGTTGACAAGAAC
>CAMVRS010000162.1 GCA_947169935.1 uncultured Lachnospiraceae bacterium | reverse complement strand
TTCCAGACCACGCATAACAGCCTGTATCCAGAGACGGTAAAGCTCATCCAAAGATCTGGGAGTATCCCCATAATTTATCACCGCATAGCCAAGGCAGTTAGACTCATAATAAAGAGGCGTAAAGAAATATGCCCTCGGACCGGAGTGTTTCATATAAAGCTCCGGAAGCATTTCCGAAGTATCAAAACTCTCCTGAAGGCTTATCTTATTCTCAATCTTTTCGTCGGAATATATGCTTAAGGCATGCAGCATACGGTCAGTATAGCCATGATCAAGAAGCCTGCCTTCAGTCAGGTACTGCGGCGTTTTCCACTGATCCGCCAGACAGAGATGAAAACTCTCAAAGCCTTTTATCTGACGCAGATGCTCATAGATACAATCCAGTGCTCCCTGAAGATCGGTCTGTTTCAGGAAATCTTCCTGCATGGTATTATGCAGTGAATAAAAACCGTCCTCAGATAATATGGTCTCCCATCTTTCACGTGGTTTAATGGTATAAAAACTCTTATCAACACAGCAGCCGCAGCTGTCTCCTATGAACATATCCACTTCGGTTTCCGGATCTTTTATATCCTGACCGTTCATGAGGTTCTTTATACTCTTTGCAGCATGCTGCCCCGTAGACTGCGCCGGAATATACGCAGAAGTAAGAGCCTTCGGTGACATCCTTCCCTCTTCCACGCTGTCAAAACCTATGACTGCCACATCTTCAGGTATACGCAGATCATTCTGTGCCAGAACCTCGGCGACGCCTATTGCCATCTGGTCATCGGCACAGGCTATAGCCCTGGGAAGCTGCTCTTTCTTCTTTAATAATTCCTCTGCATAAGCACTGCCGCTGGTATACCAGAAATCACCGTATCTGATACGGTCTTCGCGTACCGGCAGCGAATGCGCTTCCATGGAATCCTTATAAGCCTGAAGGCGCTGCTTTGAATGAGGATGCCATTTCTTCCCCGTAAGATAAGCTATATCCTTATATCCGTGAACTTCGATAAGATGATCGATCAGCCTGCGTACCGGCGTATAGCCGTCTGTCCAGATAGTCTTAAAGTACTTACTCTCCAGATCCACCACCAGCACAGGTCCGCTGAAACGGCTCTTTATCTCCTCCTCAAGATCCGAAGCCACACCGGGAGTCTGTATGGTATCAAGAAGCAGAACTACCGCGTCAAATTTGGAATAATTGACCAGATGGAAGATGTTTGAATCACCGATCTCCCTTGCCGGCGTATCCTGATATTTTATGTACATTGAAAAAACGCAGACATCCATATCATCTTCAAATGCCTGCTTAAGAAAACCTTTTATGAAACGTTCCTGATAATACTCATCTGCCTGCCCCAATAAAAGAGCTATCCTCTTTCTTGCAGCCATACAACAAGCCTCTCCGAATAATTATCACAAAATGATCACACCAAAAACACAATAGTATTTTACCTTATACAGGGCTATAACGCAAGAATAACTTGCGAATATCAAAACAGCATGGTAAAATATCAGCTTATTGGAGGTAAAATCATGAAAAAGCCAGATAACGAAGACATTGAAGAAAACATCGAAGAAAAAGAAAATGATCTGACGGAAGAAAACTCATCCTCCGAAGATGAGGTATCCGTTGATGACAGCTCTGATGATGAGCCCGAAGAAAAACCGGCAAAAAAAGCTGCTCCTGCAGCAAATAAACAGGGTTCCAACAAAAAAGCCATCATCATTGAGATCGCACTTGCAGCAGTTGCAGTCATAGTCATCATAGTCGCTATCGTACTGCGCCAGAAACAGAACGCCGATTCATCCGGAAACCAGAACGGGGATATCAGTATCTCTACAGGACAGGACGGTTCGGAACTTGCAGCCATCGATAATTCGATACTCTTTTCCACCACTCCGGATGTTCCTGCAATGGTCCAGAATGAATCCCTGGATTATGAAGCCCTTGTTGCAGATAATAAGATGTTAAAACTTAAGGGTTCCGAAGGCCAGGACGTTTACGTTCACAACTATCTGAACAGCGAGTATTTTAATGAAGAAACCAAATTTGACGAAAGCCAGGTAGATGACCTTATAGCCAAAAACGTTCTTATCAACTACCTTGAGCCCGTTGCAGTAACCCGTGATACCGCAGAGATGTACGATACCGTCAGCATTAATTTCGCCGGTTCCATGGACGGCGTCGCTTTTGACGGCGGTACCGCAAATGATCAGGAACTGACCATAGGCGTCAGTGCATTTATTGACGGTTTTACCGAAGGCATTGTAGGAATGAAAGTTGGTGAAACCAAGGATGTGCACGTAACTTTCCCCGAAGAATATCCAAACAATCCTGATCTGGCAGGCAAGCCTGCTGTATTTGCCATTACCTTAAATAAAATAATTACCGGAAACAAGGTCCCCACTCTCACTGACGAAATGGCAAGTACATATACCGGCGGTGAAATAACCACAGCTAAAGAACTTAAGGACTATTTCAGAAAGAACCAGCTCTCACTTGTAATCTGGGATTTCATAGATACCGACTTTTATCTGAGCAGCCTTTCCGACGATGCAATACTTTCTTACTATAAGAAGATAATCGATCAGATCGACGCCAGCTCACAGCAGTACCAGATGAGTGCGGAAAAGCTTGTAAGCATGTATTACGGCATCGATATAGAGTCCTATAAATCAGAGATGATGACTGAAGCCGTTGAGTCCATGCGTCATTCCATACTCTATAACGCTATTGCCGAAAAAGAAGGCATAACCGTCAGCGAAGATGATATTGCAGAGCTTGCAGCAAATTACGGATACGAAGGAAATGTTGACGGATTCAAAAGCGATTACGGCGAAGATGTCATCCATGACTTTATCCTTCAGGATAATCTGATGACCTATTTCTTGACTTTACATAAATAAAAAACGGGAGGAAATAAAAAATGAAAAAGAGATTATTAACTGTTATGGCATTACTGGGAGTATGCGCTCTCACTGCCTGCGGTAACGATGATACCGGCGCTGCAGTAAACAATAACGGAGGCGCCGCTGCAGAAAGTGATTATGACTATATCAAAAATAACGGTAAGATGGTCATAGGCATCACCGTTTATGAGCCCATGAACTATTATGATACCGACGGCACTACTCTCATAGGATTTGATACCGAATTTGCAGCATTACTGTGCAGCCGTCTTGGCGTTATGCCCGAATTCCAGATCATTGACTGGGACATGAAGGAGACAGAACTCAAATCCAAAAACATTGACTGTATCTGGAACGGTCTTACCGTTACCGAAGAACGCCGCGCAAATATGGATTTTACCGATACCTATCTGATCAACAGACAGTGTGTAGTTATCAATTCTGCTGATTCAGCCACCTATACCGACAAGGCAAGTCTTGCATCCGCCATGCTCTCCGCAGAAAGCGGCTCCGCAGGCGAAAGTGCCATCGTTGATGACGATACACTAAAGAGCGCCAGCTATACCGCTTCCAATTCACAGCAGGATGCCCTGGTTGCTTTGAACGCAGGTAATTATGATGCAATAGTTATCGACTACACCATGGCCAAGGCTTCCGTAGGCAGCGGTGATTTCGCTGATCTCTGCATTGTCGAAGGCATCGAGCTTGCCAATGAGGAATATGCTATCGGCTTCCGTGTAGGTTCCGATATGACCGCAAAAGTGAACGAAATCATCAGCGAAATGAAATCCGATGATACTCTTAAAAACATCGCATCCAAATACGATCTGCTCGATCTCTATGAGCAGGCCGTAAAATAAATTTAAAGGAGCAGGGCTTGGAAACTTTTCTTTCCGTAACCGGAAAACTGGCTCAGGGGTTTGGAACAACACTAGCATTGTTTTTCCTTACCCTGCTCTTTGCCATACCTTTAGGATTATTATTTGCCTGTATCTCACGCATGCGCTTTAAGCCCCTGCGTTTCCTGATGCGGGCTTTTATTTATATCATCCGCGGAACGCCGCTGCTTCTTCAGCTGATGATAGTTGTTTATCTGCCGGGTATCGCATTTGACCATCCCCTTACCAAATGGGAGATCTTCCACGGTGATGTGGCGCTCTCATACTTCTGCGGCGCTTTATTTGCCTTTGTGATCAACTACGCCTGCTATTTTGCAGAGATATTCCGCGGCGGTATCGAGAACATCCCCAAAGGCCAGTATGAGGCCTGTGAGGTGCTGGGAATGAGCCGCAGCCAGACCTTCTTTAAGGTTATACTGCTGCAGGTAATAAGGAACATCGTAGCACCCATGAGTAACGAAGTAGTAACCCTGGTCAAAGATACGGCTCTGGCCAGAACAGTATCCGTTGTAGAGATATATTTTGCCGCCAGTGAGATACTGCGCCTGCAGTTTATCATCTGGCCTCTCTTCTATACCGGAGCTTTTTATCTTGGCTTCAGCGCGCTTGTAACACTGCTCTTTGGCATGCTGGAAAAGAGACTGTCACGTTATTGGAGATAAACTATGGCTTTACTGGAAGTTGATACATTAACCAAATCCTTCGGCGATACCAGAGTTTTAAAGGGTATCAGCTTTGATATGGAAAGCGGCGAAGTCCTTTCGATAATCGGGTCCTCCGGCAGCGGTAAGACCACTCTCCTGCGCTGCCTTAATTTCCTTGAGACCGCTGACGGCGGCAGCATCAAAGTAGACGGGCAGGCTGTATTCGACGCGGCAGATCCTTCTCTGCTGTCCCCCAAAGCCATCAGACATAACCGTACGCACTTTGGTCTGGTTTTCCAGTCCTTTAATCTTTTCCCGCAATATAACGTACTGCAGAACCTGACTCTGGCAGCTATGATGAAGGCAAAGGAAGATACGCCCGATTTTTCAAAGCGTAAAAAAGAGATCACAGAAGAGCTTAATAACCGTGCTCTCGATCTGTTAAAACGCATAGGGCTTTCCGAAAAGAAGTCCAACTATCCCTGTGAGCTCTCAGGCGGCCAGCAGCAGCGCGTTGCCATAGCCCGCGCACTTATGCTCACTCCCCGTATCTTATGCTTTGACGAGCCTACCAGCGCCCTGGATCCGGAGCTCACAAAAGAAGTGCTGCGGGTTATCAAAGATCTTAAAGCTGCAGGCAATACTATGATCGTAGTCACACATGAAATGGAATTTGCCCGCAACGCTTCGGATAAAGTCATTTTCATGGCCAAGGGCATAATAGAAGAAAGCGGCACTCCGGAGGAGTTATTCACTTCCCCCAAGAGCCCGCTTCTTAAATCTTTCCTTAAGCAGTAAAGCTTTTCTTTTACTGTACTTCCAGATATTCGGATTTGATATAAGCCACTTTACCGTTGTAGATCACGGCTGTCCAGCCGTCTTTATCCGCTTCTGCCATATCATAGGTGGTACCTGCATAGGCTACACCCAGCAGATCCGAATTTTTGTCTGCCTTGGCACGGATATTAACGGTATTGATGACATTGACCTTGCCCTTCACTTCCATGCCCGCACCCACAACCGTAAGGTATTCGGACTTAATATATGCATCTTTGCCGTCAAATATTACATGGCTCCATCCGTTAGCCAGCTGCTCCTTGCAGGTCAGTCTGGTGCCGGGAGAAACACTGCCCAGCTTATCTGCCTGGGAAGAATCAGATGCACGTACATTAACGTAATCGTTTGCTTCTACTTCGAATTCAGCAGCCTGTTTAACCTCCTGCTGGCTTACACTGCCTTCTTCGGGCTTTGTGTCATCTTCGCCGTCTGCAGGCTTATCTACCTCATCAGAGGATACGCTGTTATCTTCATCCTCCTCTTTTGAATCTGCTGCTGCAGCAAGACGTACGCCGACGCCATCCCTTATAAGCTGCTTTAATGAAGCCATATACTCTTCGTAATCAGGATCTGAATCCATTATCTCCTGATACTCGCTGTCAACCCTTTTGAACAGATCCACAACGTCATCCTGGGCAGTTACAGTCTGAATAGATCGGAAGAGCGTCGTGTAGGGAAAGAACTACATCTTCCTCAAAACTGCCGCTGTAAACATATAATTCACCGGGTTCCTCGCCCTCTGTTTCCTTACGGCATACCACCAGGGTCTCCAGCGCAGGTACGGTCTGGTCCCACTCTTTTAACTTAAGCTGGTAAGATACATATACCATATAAGAGTTATCATAAGGCCCCTTCTTGGTATAGCATTTAAGGTCGCGGTATTCTTCTATAAATTCACTCTTTGCTTCCAGTTTAGCCTGTTCAAGGCTGTCCGTATAACTGCGCAGCGAAGAATAGGTATCTATATCCTGTTCCTGTCTGGCCTTAAAATATCTGCTGATAAGGCTGTTAAGTTCAGCATCATCATTAAGGATAAGTTGATCGGCTTCTATGTCTGCAAGATTACCCGAAGCCGCTGCCTGATTGCCTGATGCGTAATTAAGGGATACCGCCGTTCCTTTGGGTCCCGGTTCCGAATTACTGGAATGAAGAAATACGGCAACGATAACGCCGGCTCCCAGTATAACAAAAAGCCCCATAGCCAGGCATAGCGCCCTGTGTGCTTCGATCCATGCTCTCACACCGCCCTTCGCAGGCTTTTCAGGTGCAGGAGGATTTTCGGGAGTTTCTTCTTTTTTAGGCTCATCCTCATCTATCGAGATAATATCATCCATGTAGAAGGCATTCCTTACTACATCAGCCTTATGTGCATAGGTCGCCTGAGGTGCTGCAGGCTCACCGGATATCTCACGGCTGACCTGTTCCATGATATCGGCTTTCTTCGATTGAAGAGATCCTTCCTCATATTCCGGAAGAGGCGGTATCGCACTCTCCGGCATGCGCTCATTTCCGTTCTGTGGTATATTATTATTATCCATGATCATATCTCCATAAAATAAAAACAGCGCACCCGGCAGGGATCGAACCTGCATCAACGGCGTCGGAGGCCATCATTCTATCCATTAAACTACGGGTGCATCCGTACTATATTACCACAGAATGCACCCTTTGTCCAGTTTTTATAGTCCTGACACAGTTTCCGTACTACGCCGTAACTGCAGCATCCGCAGCCTTTTGTTCGCTCTGCAGCATCCTTATCTCACCGCTTTTTCTGTCGTAATAATATACCGAATCCGAAAGAACTTCCTCCGGCGAAAGCTGTGTATCATTCACATCACGGACCATTTCCGCAAGCTTGACAGGGTCTTCGCCTCCCCTGTCGGGAAGCAGTATCATCTCATGAACCGAAGAAGGAAGTATATAAATATCAGCATCATGGGATTCCGCAAATTTCCTCAACAGATCTTTATACAGAATACATGCTGCGCCGTAATATCTGCTGTTGTTAGAAAGAACATACATATTCACCTGCTGATGTATAGGCGAAAGCTGTTCCATCATCCGGTCCGTGATCTCTTCCACACATTCCTTATCGGTACAGCCTTTCTCTCCCATCTGTTTGCCTATATTTTCAAACAAAACGTCTCTCATCAGCTGTGATATGTTCTGTATTGCATACGGAAGCATTTTGTGGGTATTTTTCACAGCCACATCATACAGGCTTTTTTCTTCAACCTCCCAGACAGCAAGATGCTTTTTATGTATCATTATCGATGCATTTCCCATGCTTTTATCTCCCATCAGATAATAGAATACGATGGCCAGATCCATAAAAGGTATATACGGCACCTCTTTAAGCAGTTCCTCATTTTTCTCTGCATTTATAAGCCTGTACACTATCCGGCGCTTTGCCCTGTCCCATTCGGTGAAGAAACTTATATCCAGCTCTCTGTCGATGGCGTAGTTTTCCAGCATATAGATTATATCCTTCATGATCTCACCAAAGGTTATTCCCTCTTCATATCTCTTAAGATAATCATCTATATACAGAGTAGGCGTTATATTGCTCCCCGGTTTATACATGGATACCCCTGTAAGTATATGACCGTTATTCTTCCTGACCTTGCTTATACGGACAGTCATCTCGCTGCCGCCGTATTCCTGTAATGCTTTCTTTATTTTTTCCTGAAATTCGATCATTTCCATTTTTTAATCCTCCAAAAAATTTGTAAAATAAAAAGACAGCCAAAACTGTCTGCAGTCTGGCTGTCTTATAAATCGTTCTGTATCAGCGCTTATACGCTATAGGTTCAGACCATTAAACGCGGCTTAAATACTCACCGGTTCTGGTGTCGATCTTGATCTTCTCACCGATCTCTACGAAGAGAGGTACAGCGACCTGTGCACCGGTCTCTACAGTAGCGGGCTTTGAAGCGCCGGTAGCTGTATCACCCTTGAAGCCAGGCTCGGTATCGGTGATCTCCAGTTCTACGAACAGAGGAGGCTCGATAGCGAATACGCTGCCATTGTGTGAGCAGACCTTAACCATTTCGTTTTCCTTCACGAACCTAAGAGCATCACCGATAGTCTCTTTATTAAGAGCTACCTGCTCGTAATTCTCTGTATCCATGAAATTGAACAGATCTCCGTCTGAATAGAGATACTGCATTTCCTTTCTGTCTATACGCGCCTGGGGGCATTTCTCGGTAGGTCTGAAGGTACGCTCCACAACACCGCCGTTCTTGATGTCCTTAAGCTTGGTCCTGACAAAAGCTGCGCCCTTGCCGGGTTTTACATGCTGAAACTCAACTATCTGATAAACGCTGTTGTC
Organism: uncultured Lachnospiraceae bacterium; assembly: GCA_947169935.1. GTDB lineage: Bacteria > Bacillota > Clostridia > Lachnospirales > Lachnospiraceae > NK4A136. Next base: position 896 of record CAMVRS010000162.1, on the reverse strand, counting down.
CAGCTCGATAGTCATACCATTCCTGAAATCACCTGCAGAAATCATTAATACTTCCTCCTGGATTGTCTTAACTTTTACGAATACCTGCATAGTATAACCTATGGCAGGATTATTTTCAACTATTTTTTTATCTACATATCTAAGCCTGTACATCGCAAGGAATCCCCCCATGTTCATGGGTCCCCCCTTGCGAATATCTTAAGGCATCTTCCCACGCTTCGCGCGGGCCCCTCCTTAAGATTACTGCTCTACGTCCTTCATGGAGAAGGTGTATCTTCCGGGGTTCTTGGGATCCTTGCCAAGGCAGATGACCTTAACCTCATCTCCTATGGAGAGAACATCCTCAACCTTGTCGATCCTGCGGTTGGCGATACGTGAGATGTGTACCATGCCTTCCTTGCCGGGAGCGAATTCTACGAATGCGCCGAAGTCCTTGATGCTTACTACCTTGCCGGTGAAGATCTGGCCCTCTTCGAACTCGGTAACGATGGTCTGGATCATCTTAACCGCATCATCCATAGCCTTGGGATCCGTACCGCATACGCTGACTGCGCCGTCATCGGTGATGTCAACCTTAACGCCGGTACGTGCGATGATCTCGTTGATGGTCTTTCCTCTCTGGCCCACAACGTCACCGATCTTCTCGGGATCGATGGTGATCTGGATGATCTTGGGAGCATACTCGTTAACGGTAGCTCTGGGAGCTGCGATAGCGGGCTTCATGCAGTTCTCCATGATGAAGAGTCTTGCATCACGGCAGCGTGCGATGGCGCCTTCCACGATAGGTCTGGTCAGGCCGTGGATCTTGATATCCATCTGAATGGCGGTGATACCGTCCTTGGTACCCGTCACCTTGAAGTCCATGTCGCCGAAGAAATCTTCCAGGCCCTGGATAT
>CAMVRS010000161.1 GCA_947169935.1 uncultured Lachnospiraceae bacterium | reverse complement strand
GGAGGGTGTTGATCTGATAATATCCTGCGGCGATCTGGATCCCCGCTATCTGTCATTTTTAGCTACAGTTTCCCACGCTCCTGTCTATTACATACATGGTAATCATGATGATAAGTATGAACAGATACCGCCCGATGGCTGTATCTCCATCGAAGATGATATCCTCGTTTATGAAGGAGTACGTATACTGGGCCTGGGCGGCTCCGTCAAATACCGCCCGGGCACCTGGCAGTTCGACCAGGATCAGATGAACCACCGTATCTGGAAGATACGCCACAAGCTCCGCAAACATGGCGGTTTTGATATATTGGTAGGGCACGCTCCCGCCCGCTATATAGGCGACGGCGACGACCTGCCCCACATGGGCTTCACCGGATTCACAAAACTTCTGGATAAATACAGGCCGCGCTATTTCCTTCACGGTCATGTGCATCCCAATTATTCCAGGGAGTACAAACAATTAAAAGCTTACGGGGATACGCTGATCATAAACGCCTATAAAGAATATCCATTCATATATGAGACAGAATGGGAAGAACAGTACCCCAGGCTAACCCCCATAACTCTTAATGATAAGCGGGGTTGAGAAATCGCCCGTTACATGATAAAATCCTAGAGTTATTGCATACAAAAGGAGAATACTATGAGCTGGGAAGAAAATGTACGAAAGGTAGTCCCCTATGTTCCCGGGGAACAGCCTAAAAACAATAATGTGATAAAACTCAATACCAACGAAAATCCCTATCCGCCTTCACCGCTTGTGGCGAAGGCCATTAAGGATTATGATGCGGGACTTCTGCGCAAATATCCGGATCCTGCATCCTCTGCTCTTGTTGACGAACTGGCAAAAGCCTACTCTCTTAAGGCAGAAAACATCTTTGCAGGCATTGGTTCCGACGATGTTCTCTCACTTGCTTTCCTTACTTTTTTCAATTCCGGCAAGCCTGTCATCTTCCCGGATATAACCTACAGCTTTTATGATGTATGGGCCGATCTTTACCGCATCCCTTATCAGACAAAAGCGCTGGATAAGGATTTCAATATCATCAAAGAAGATTATCTCTGCGATAATGGCGGAGTTGTGATAGCCAATCCCAACGCCCCCACCGGTGTGGAACTTTCTCTTGATATCATCGAAGAGATAGTGTCCTATAATAAAGACAGGGTTGTTATAGTCGATGAAGCCTATGTCGACTTCGGCGCGCACAGCGCACTGCCTCTTATAGATAAATACGATAATCTGCTGGTAGTCCAGACCTTCTCGAAATCCCGCGCTCTTGCCGGCATCCGCATAGGCATGGCTTTCGGCCAGAAGAAGATCATCGATTATCTTAAGGACGTTAAGTTCTCGTTCAACTCATACACCCTGAACCCGCTTACGATAGCTGTCGGCGCTGCCGCGCTTAAGGATGACGCCTATTTTAAAGACATCACCGCAAAGACCATCGCCACACGCGAGCGTATGAAGAAAGAATTAAAAAGGCTGGGATTTTCCTTTGCGGATTCAAAGACCAACTTCGTATTTGCAACCCATGAAAAGCTCCCGGCTGAAGAGATATTTAAATATCTGAAAGGAAAAAACATCTATGTGCGTTATTGGAACAAACCGCGCATCAATAACCACCTGCGTATTTCCGTGGGTACCGATGAAGAGGCAAAAATACTGATCAATGCACTGGAGGAACTGCTCGGATGAAGGATTTTATCGTAAATACGTTTGGCGGCAATATCATAACGCAGTATCTTTCATGTTTTATCGTATCGATGGTACCGCTGATCGAATTGCGTGGGGCAATCCCCATCGCACAGGTCTTTAAGGTGATGAACCCCGAGTTTAATATGGTACTGGCCTACTGCATCATTGCCATCGGCAATATGCTCCCGGTGCCCGTCATCTTTTTCTTCGCCAGAAAAGTGCTGGAATGGGGAAAGGATAAAAAAGTGATAGGAGGATTCTTTACCTTCTGTCTGGAGAAAGGGCACAAAGGCGGCCTGAAGCTGAAAGAGAAGGCGGGACGCAGCGTTTACCTTGCATTGCTTTTGTTTGTCGGCATTCCTGTGCCGGGGACCGGCGCGTGGACCGGGACACTGGCGGCGAGTCTTCTGGATATGGACTTTAAGAAAAGTGTGCTGGCGGTTGTGGGTGGTGTAGCCCTGGCCGGTGTGATCATGGGCGTCGGAAGTTATCTGGTGGCCAGCGGGATCATGGCCGCAGCAGGTTAAGAAAAATAAGAACTTATAAAGATAAAGGCATTAGCCGTCATATGAAAAGCAAGGGGCGCGATGAGCGCCTCTTCTTTATATACAAGATGTCCCATAACAAGACCCATTAAGAACGCGTAGATGCCCTGAAGCACATTACCGTGATAAAAGCCGAAGAAAGCGGCAGTCAGTACTATGGTAAGCTCTCTGGAAAAGACTCTTCCTATCCTTTCCTTTAAGAGCCAGCGGAAAAGCATTTCTTCCAATAACGGAGAGATGATGACGTATACGAATATCCCTCCCAAAAGCGGCGTTGAACGGTCATAGGATGCCGCATCAAAAAAAGCTTTTGCCTTTTGCTCATCCATTATATGAGGTACTATCAGCTGTGCCAGCCAGGTAAGGACCACGTTAAGCACCGCCGCCAGCGCAGCTCCCATTATCATTATATATAATAGCTTTTTGATGATATCCTGCTTTCTCCATAACGGAAGAAAATGCAGCACCTCGCGTTTTCTGAAGATGAGCCATAAGGCTAAAGCCGTTCCGCTCATCACTATGCCGCTTATCATAAGGCTTAAGCCTCTGGACTCACTGCCGGAAGTATATACAGCCATGGGTTTTGTCAGCCACATCACTGCCCACAGCAAAGCCTGCATCAGCACAAAATATATAACGAAAGGTGAAAGCATATACAGAGCCCTGAAAAAAGGCATCGTGGGAACAGGACGAAGCTTCACCTTCTCATCTGCTTCCATGCGCTTTAAGCGGCGCTGTCTCACATCCTTATCTTCACCGCCCAAAAGCAGTTCTTTCAGTTCATCCACATTTGCAGCTATGGCATCCGCTCCTGCTGCTGAAAGCTCTCCCGGCTCCTGATAACCGTAACTTACGCCAATGGCATCTACTTCCTCTGCCCTGGCTCCTTCAATATCAAAGCGGCGGTCACCGACCATAGCCGTCCCTGCTTTTTTCTCTGCTATATCTCCGGTTCCCTTTTTATAAAGCCGGAGCAGAGCCTCTGCTACCACTTCTTCTTTCTTACTGCGGCTGCCATCCAGCTCACTGCCTATCACCACATCAAAATATCTGTAAATCTTAAAATACTTAAGTATCCTCTCAACAAATACCGTGGGTTTGGAAGAAGCTATAGCCAGATGTACGCCCTTATGCTTCGCTTCTTTTAACAGATCAGGTATGCCGGGATATACAGCATTCTCCGACCAGCCCACATCATTAAAGCGTTCACGGTAGTGCTTCACGGCTTCCAGCGCCTCATCTTCGCTCATATGGTAGAATTCCATGAAGCTGTCCTTTAAGGGCGGTCCTATGAATTTAGTAAGTTCATCGATCTCCGGCGGTTCGATACCGCACTTTTCCAATGCATACCTGACAGAGGCGCATATGCCTTCTTTCGGATCAGTCAACGTTCCATCCAGATCAAATAAGATATATCTGTACATCATTCCGCTCCCTGGGTAAGATATCTTTCATACGCCCTTACCGTGGCACCTGTAGAAGCATGAAAGGCGTTATTTGCAAACAGCAGATCCGTGATCTGATACTCCGAAATGTATTCAACAATGTTCTTTGTAAAATACCGTGAATCGATCACGTGCACTTCTTCAAAACTCCCGAAAAGGAATGCCGGCAGGGCATTGCCATAACTGTCTTTTAAGATAAGCAGCCTTCTGCCGTTCTTCACGGAGGTTTCAACTCTTGTTATTTTAGCATCTCCGCCCATGAATGTACAATACGCCCCGCCGCTGCCATCCGGGTATTTGATAAAGAACTGCCCCGCTGCAGGCTCGGCCTCTCCCACCACATTCCAGGAAGAGTCCAGCTTATAATTGGTATAGGTGGTCTTTAACTCCACATTTTTCGGCACGTAATATACAAAGTCCTCGGGATTGCTGCTGATACGTATATCCTTTGCATAAGCATACATGGAGCCCACATAATTATGCACCACATTAACGTCATATTCGGAAATATCAAGATAGTCCAGACCGGCTGCTTCTGCCAGTTTGGATGCCGCATAATAAGCTCCCAGCGGCGCCCAGTGATGATCCGTTCTTAAGTATATGGGCTCATCGCGATGTTCCCCAAGTATGGTATAAACATCTATGCCTATCACGTCTTCATCCAGATTTGCCTGCACATTGTTTATCTGCTTAAGCTGGGATCCGGTATAGGCCAGCGCTGCCTGCGGACAGTAATAGGAAACAGATGTAGGTATCACCATCACATATACATTAAGCTCCGGCATCAGCTCCTTATATTTGTTTGCTACCTGTGCATACTGCGTTGTTACGCCGGTACTGCCGCCATACATCATTATGGCTCTCGTATTTTCACCGTCGCCGGTCACTATTATACCGTTGGCCGCACTGGTGAAGTCATCCGACGGCGCTGCCACATTATCGGATATTGCCGAATTGGTATGCGCCGGAATGGATGCGGTCTGCTGCTCCACGGCAGGGACCTCATCCTCACTCACTGTATCGGAAGAAACGGAAGGTTCCGCTGCCTGCAGGCTGTCATCGGATACTGCTTTGTCCTGCGAAACAGGGTCTGCTGCGGGAACAGCCGTAATATCCGGCTTATCATTTACAGCTGCAGTCTGCTCCTGTCCGGTATCATCATCATCATTGACTGCCATCACTCCATGAAAGCTTATCTCCTCTTCTCCTGACTTCAGCCTTATGCCTTTCAGCTCTTCAGCCGCCAGCGCAGCAGTGGTAAGCTTATCACGCATGGGCACGGTATCGGAAAACCAGGCGGTAATGCCCCTGAAATATTCACCGCTCACATAAGACTGTGCGCTTAATTCCGGGAAGCCGGCCAGCTCCCTGCGTTCCACCTCGGAGTATCCTTCGCGCCCGGCAAGGTTTAAAAACACTGCCGTGCCAAAGAAACATATAAGCATGATCGCTGTATATATCTTAGGATGCTTCATTTTTAAAACCTCGTGTACAGAAAGGGATGACTGGTTGATCCTATCAGAAACAGCACCGCCAGTACCAGTATCGCAACGGAATACAGTGTTCTGAACGCCGTAGTTACTGTCCCCTCTTTCATTTTAGGAAGCGGCAGACATAAGATAAGGGATACTGCCAGTAAGAAAACATTCTGCGAAAGACCGGCCATAACCAGCGTTTCGCTGCCCATTCCCCCTCTTCCGAACAGCACATCAAAGAAATCCTTCATTTTTGAAAAGTCTTCAAAATAGAATATTCCCCAGCCCAGCATAAGTATCACGGGCGTGGTAAAATGCCTTAATACCTTAAAACGTTCCTTATCCTTTTCCTTAAAGAACAATTCCTTCTCAATAAGGATCAGCACGCCAAAATACAGTCCCCACACCATAAAGTTCAGTGATGCGCCATGCCAGAAGCCTGTAAGCGCCCATACCAGCATGATATTAAAGAGTCTCCGCAGGCGCGATACCCTGCTGCCGCCCAGCGGGATATACACATAATCCCTGAAAAAACTTCCCAGCGACATATGCCATCTTCGCCAGAATTCGGTGGCGGAAGCGCTGATGTAGGGATGATCGAAGTTCTCCGGAAACTTAAAGCCCATGCATCTTCCCATACCGATGGCCATATCCGAATATGCCGAAAAATCAAAATAGATCTGCAGTGAATAAGCCAAAAGTCCAAGCCATGCCATAGGCGTGGACAGGGTACTCAGATCAGCCCCCATACTCTCTTCCACTATCAGTGAAAGATGGTCCGCCAGTATGACCTTTTTCCCCAGGCCGCATATTATACGCCTTATGCCTTCCGCCATATCTTCAGGCGATACGCTGCGCCTGTCTATATCTTCCGAGATATCCGTATATCTTACTATCGGCCCGGCGATAAGCTGCGGAAACATGGATATATAAAGAAGCAGCTTGTAAAAGCTGTCCTGGGGTTTAGCCCGTCCTCGCTTAACATCTGCAAGATATGCTATGCCCTGGAAAGTATAAAAACTGATGCCCAGCGGAAGGGGGATCTTTGGTATGTATGCAGCAAGACCCGTGAGCCCTGTCAGGAGATTGCCGTATTTGAAAATGATAAGCGAAAGCAGTAACAGTATTATGCCCGCGGTCTCTTTATGGGTCTTTGCGCATATATAACATATGAATGCGCTGCATATCAGAAGCAGTATGAGCACCGGCTCCCCCCAGGCGTAAAAGATAAGAGAAAAACAAAGCAGCACGATATTCCGCGCCGCCCCGCTTCCCTCTTTCTTCCCCCAAAGCCCTGCAACAAAGTAGCAGATCACAAAAGCCGGAAGAAATGCATATAGAAATATCAGATCAGAAAAATACATAACTGGTATTTTATGCCAATTCAGCCTATATTTCAAGCGCCGGAGCATAGATAAGGCTCCGGCGCTTGATCGGTTTCAGATATCCGGATCCGAAAGAAGATCCTTTGCTATGTCATTTTCATAGCAGAATTCTTCCAGTTTATCGCTGCCGCGTTTTAAGTGGTTGTTCAGGGCAGCTTCACTGATACCCAGCTCTGCAGCAGCTTCCTTCCTCTTCTTCCCTTCCAGATAGCAGCACTGCATAGCGGCACGCTTATTTTCAGGCAGGTTGTCATACGCCTCCCCAAGCATATTGAAGGATTCCCTGTTGATGTAGTCTCTTTCAATATCCTCTGAAGATGCCAGGATATCCCCCAGAGTTATGCCGTTATTGTCGTCATCGAATGCTATTACAGCATCAAGCGACACGGTTTTTCTGTTGCGGCACTCGTTCCACTCCTTGCAATATTCGTTAAGGCTGATCCTCCTTAACCAATTGCAGAAATCGCGTGAAGTGTCATAGCCGCCTATGCCCTCCATTACCTTGCATATTACCGTGGAGAATAATTCATCTCTCTCCCAATCTATGGCGCCATACTTGTCATTAAAAAGGAAATGACTTGTATCTGCCTGCTCATTGAGCACCACAAGACACCCTTCACCAAACTCTTTTATATGAGTCCGGTCGCCCTTAGCTAATTCTGCTGCATAGCTGTTCATAATCTCTGCAAATCTCATTTGGTTTCCTCCTTTAATGGGAAATTGATGGGGATAATAAGCCCCCGTGAACATTACCCGGGCACAGTTTCCGTATGGAAACAGCGCCGACTGAAAACAAAGCTTTTTAAGCCTCCTTTCTGTCAGATTTTCAGTCTTTTATATTTGGAAAAAACATGAGATCCATAAGAAATGCAGATCATCGGTCCGGTTGACACCGTCCGGTCTGTATGCTATTGTAAGCATATGAAGATCATATTCCTTGCACGGGATTTTTAATCTTCACCACGGATACTGCAATATCCGGTCTTATGAACCTCGGAGAGAGTGGTCTGCAAACCGCCCTCTCCTGTTTTTTCTAAATCTGAATCAATTAATTATGCCAGATAAACCTCCTTTGTCCTGTCTCCCTCAATGCGGTTTGAGAGATAAAACTCATCGATCAACAGTTTTGTCTCCTGGTCAAACAGTATTACCGACACTTCTCCTTTGATAGGCAGCCGGTGATCATACCTTTCAAGATACTGATACAGCTTACTGTCATTTACTACATATGAAAGCTTAATATCTTTGTCCAATACCGTAAGCATGGCATTTCCCAGCATCATCTCGATACGCGATATATTGACCCCCGATCCCTTTCCGAAACTGTATCTGTAATTAAACATCCAATCTTTTATGGGTTGTTCAAACAGCTGTATGTAAAGGCCTTCAGGTCCCATCTTCCTGATCATGACTTCTTCCCGTTTGAAAACGATGCCCTTATCAGCCAGTGAGGTGTATATCTGTGTCGTAACTGCCCTGTCAAATTGAATCCATGCTTCGCGGATTTCCGCCCTCTTCAGGCTCTGCCGTAGACTTCTGCTCTCATCACTGTCATCTGCGCTTTCGCTTTCAATCCCGGCTGCTTCGGTTATATCTTCGCTTTCCCCCACCGAATACCCTGCAGCCTTCATCATCTCCGTATATGTAACCCCTCCACGGGGATCAGCTGCTTTTGATGTAAGCTTTTCTATCGTATCCGGTTTAGGAGTATAATCACCCTTTCTCATCCTGGTGATAGCTGTCGCGCTGACTCCCGCCGCTTTAGCATATTCCCGATAGCTTCTGTCCGGTCCTCTGGCTTTATCAAGGAGATAAGACAAGCCCTCCTTCTTTTCTCCTATACCATCTTCCATCTGACACCTCGCATTATATCACATATTTTTTTTCAACCTTGATTGTATGTCGTCATTTGTATAATAGACTATAAATTGCAATTTGTCAACACGAATTTTGATATTTGTGTCAATCATATTTTTATATATGTGTATTATCAGCGTTTACATTTGTAAATATGGCAAGGTGCCTGTCACCATGAACAAAATATGAACGTATTCATATTTTGTTCATGGTGACAGGCACCGTAAGCTTATCGACCAGCTCCTGCAGCTCCATGAAACGTTCAAACTTCTGCTCTGTCTCAAGATCCACCGCTTCTTTTTCCTTACCCAGCTCAAGCAGTCTGGGATAATCAGAGGCCGCTTCGGCCATCTGCTTATCAAGCTCTGCGCTTCGTTTTTCCAGAGCCTCTATCTCTTCTTCTATGTGATCGTAATCATACTGCTCTTTGAACGAAAGCTTTTTCTTCTCCCGCGGCCTTTGCCGGTCTTTTGTTTCCGTCTGTTTCTCCGTCTTCTGTTTTACTGCCGGTTCCTTAGACGTCCTGTGTTTTTCCAGATAATCGGAATATCCGCCTTCACTTCGGATAATGCTGCCGTCAGGCTCAAAGGAAAAAATCGTGGTGACCACGCGGTCTAAGAAGTAACGGTCATGGGATACAGTGATAACAATACCCGCGAAGGTATCCAGATAATCCTCCAGTATACGGAGAGTTGCTATATCAAGATCATTAGTGGGCTCATCGAGCACTATCACATTGGGAGCCCCCATCAGCACCTTAAGCAGAAAGAGCCTTCTGCGTTCACCACCGGAAAGTTTTGATATGGGTGCATACTGCATATTCCCATCAAACAAAAAACGCTCACACATAAGTGATGCGGAAACAGGACCGTCCTTGGTATATATGAACTCAGCAGTTTCCCTGATGTAGTCTATTACACGCATGTTTTCATTTATGGTACTGCCTGCGGCTTCTCCGCCTGTTCCGACAGCCACATTATCCTGACGGAAATATCCTGTCTCTATGGTCTGTCCAATCTCGATAGTTCCGGCATCGGGAGCCACATCACCTGTAATGCATTTTAACAATGTCGTCTTCCCGCAGCCGTTAGGTCCGATGATACCTATGCGGTCCAGCTTTTTGAAATGATATGAAAAGCCGGAAAAAAGCGTTCTGTCTCCATACTTCTTGCAAAGGCCGT
>CAMVRS010000160.1 GCA_947169935.1 uncultured Lachnospiraceae bacterium | reverse complement strand
TTAAGTCCCTGCTGGTTTGAGTCATAAGCCTGGGCGATGGCGGGATTGAGCTTGTGGCTTCCGGAAGTATTATTGCCTTCGAATCTATAATAGATGTGAGCGGGGGTATCAAGCTTCTTTTCGAGGCAATATGCTCTTACCAAAGGTGAAGGACGGTACATCTTATAGAAGGACCTGATCTCTTCGGGGATATCGAAGTAAGGAGTGGTGTCGTCCAGCTCCTGCTTTGCCAGTTCTTCACAGAATATACCGGAAAGCTCCTGCAGGGTCACGGGCTGCAGTGTGCCCGGATTAAGAATGGGTGCGGGCTTTTTCTTCATGTCGGCACGGACATTGTACCACTTGTCGGGCATCTCGTTTTCTTCAAGATAGATCTTGTAAGGGATATTGCTCATACTGTACCTCCATATGGATATTAGATTACAACGTTGCTATTATAAGGCAAAACCTTTCCAAACGCAAGGTTTCATACAGGTATACATAAAAAATCCTTGCATTTTTTGTGAGATAGTGATAATATTCATGATGTTGCTATTGTAAGAGTAGGTCGTGCGCCTGCTCTTATGTATTATAAGGGGATTTTTAATGGCCGGAAGGAAAGACACAGAAACAAAAGCAGAAGAGCTTTTAAAGCCTATAGCAGAGGCTTTTAACGTAAAGATCTATGATGTGGAATACGTTAAGGAAGGCAGTGATATGTATCTGCGCGCCTATATTGATAAGGAAGGCGGCGTGAACATCCAGGACTGCGAAAATGTAAGCCGTGCCTTTTCCGATAAGCTTGATGAGGCTGATATCATAAGCGAAGCTTATATATTGGAGGTCTCCAGTCCCGGACTGGGCAGGCAGCTCAAAAAAGACAGGCATTTTGAAAACAGCCTGGGCGAAGATGTGGAGCTTAAGCTTTTCGAAGCTTTAGACGGACAGAAAGAATATGAAGGAACGCTTAAGGCTTTCGATAAGGACAGTATCACAGTTACCGTAAACGGAGAGGACAAAGCTTTTGCCAGAAATTCCATAGCGGTAGTAAGACTGAAACTTGATATATAAATAAATATAGTATACCGGCCGTGTCATTCTGAGCGAATTACCGGTCGTGTCATTCTGAGCGAAGCGAAGAATCTTGACAGGAAAGTAAATTATTACAGTACACAAGCGGAAGAAATCTTCCGTCAAATATAATCACAGCCGCAAGGACGGCATATGGAGGGTAAAAAGATGAATTCGGATCTGATGGACGCATTGGAGACACTGGAGCGGGAGAAAGAGATCAGCAAAGAGTCGATCTTTAAGGCGATCAGTGATTCATTGGTAACAGCCTGCAAGAATCATTTCAAGTCGGCAGACAATATCAGGGTGGATATCGATGAGAAGACATGCGCATTCCACGTGATAGCTACAAAGGAAGTAATAGAGCTGGCTGACGATGTTATGGACCCGGCTATAGAGATAAGCTGGGACGAAGCCAAGCTTATCGATCCCGAAGTGCAGCCCGGCGGTTTTGTAGAGGTGGAGATCAATTCGAAGGAATTCGGCCGTATCGCTACCCAGAACGCAAAGAACGTGATCACCCAGAAGCTGCGCGAGGAAGAGCGCAACGTGATCTACAAGCAGTTCGCTGATAAGCGCCACGATATCATCACCGGCGTGGTACAGCGCAGGGTTGGCAGAGGCTTTTCCATCAACCTGGGCAAGACCGATGCACTCCTTCCTGACCAGGAATGTGTACCCGGCGAGCGCCTTAAGCAGGGCGGCCGTATCAAGGTATATGTTATAGATGTGACCAGCACCCCCAAGGGAGCAAAGATCACCGTATCCCGTTCACATCCCGAGCTTGTCCGCAGGCTCTTTGAAGAGGAAGTGACGGAGATAAAGGACGGCACTGTTGAGATAATGAACATCGCCCGTGAGGCCGGCAGCCGTACCAAGATGGCTGTTATGTCACACAATCCCAATGTGGATCCCGTGGGTGCCTGCGTCGGCGTTAACGGAAGCCGTGTAAATGCCATAGTTAACGAGCTCTACGGAGAGAAGATAGATATCATCAACTGGAGTGACAACCCCGGTGAGCTGATCCAGAACTCACTCTCACCTGCAAAGATCGTGAACGTGTTCGCCGATCCCGATGAGAAGAGCGCAAATGTTGTTGTTCCCGACAGCCAGCTTTCACTGGCTATCGGTAAGTCTGGCCAGAACGCAAGACTGGCTGCAAAGCTTACCGGTTACAAGATCGACATCAAGTCCGAGAGCCAGGCTGTTGACGCCGTAGGCTTCCGTGTAGAGGATTACCTTGATGACGGCTACGAAGATGAGTACGAAGAGGGATATGAAGGCGAATATGCTGAAGGCGATTACGCTGAAAGCTACGATCAGGAAGGCGGATATCCCGCAGGAGAAGACGGTAACGGTGAAGGTGAGGAATAAATAATTGCCTGTTACGAAAAAGAGGATACCCGAGCGCAGATGCTGCGGCTGCGGGCTTAACATGCCGGGAAAAGAAATGATAAGGATAGTGCGTACGCCGGAAGGGGCCATACTGATCGATGAGACCGGGAAGGCGAACGGCAGAGGCGCATATATATGCAGGAATGCGGAATGCATCAGCAAGGCTGCAAAGAAAGACCTTCTGGGCAGATCCTTAAAAGCAGGTGTCGCAGCATCGGTATATGAAGAATTGAAGGAGCGTTGCAGCGCAGATTGAATCAGGATAAAGTTTTATCCCTTCTGGGACTGGCCCAGAGGGCAGGAAAGGTAAAGAGCGGTAATTTTACCGTGGAGGAAAGCGTTAAAGGGGGAAAAGCCCGGCTGATACTGATAGCCGGCGATACCTCGGATGCTTCGAAGAAAAATATCAGGGATATGTGCAGCTACTATCAGGTGGAATGCATGGAATATTCCCTCAAGGAGGACCTGGGACATGCTCTTGGGAAAGAATTCAGGAGCGTGATATCCGTTGAGGATGAAGGTTTTGCAAAGAAGTTAAAGACGCTCCTTAAGGGAGATATAAAGGGAGGTAGTGCGAAGAATGGCAAGGATCAGTAATTTTTCAAAGGAATTTACGGCAGCGGACGGAAGTTCGCCCAAGAACAATCTGATCATAGAGCTTCTGGAAAAGCACGGAGCGGAAGGCAAGACCGCATCCAGTACTTTCCCCGGAGAGCTGGAAGGGACTATAGTTGCTGAACTTAAGGCCCTCGGATTCGTACGCTCAGGTGCTGAAGCAAAAGAGCCTGCTCCCGAAGCAAAGAAGCCGGAGACCGTAGAAAAGAAGGATAAGCCCGAAGATAAAAAGGCTGAAGAAAAGAACGAGCCTGTTGAGGAAAAGAAGGCTCCCGCAGCAGAGAAAAAAGAGCCTGCTCCGGAGAAAAAGGAGCCTGTAAAGACCGAAAATCCTGCAGACAGGCAGAGAAATGCAGCTCCCGCAAGACCCGAGGGCGACAGAAGACAGCCCCCCAGGAACGGCGAAGGACAGCATGGCGGACAGCCCCAGCAGAAGAAAAAGAAGATCATCATTGTCGGCGGCAATACCCCTCAGCAGCAGCGTCCCATGCAGGGCGGCGGCAATCCCAACAGGGGCGGCGGATACGGCAATCAGGGCGGAAACAATTTTAACAGGGGACCCATCAGACCCCGTGAGAATATGATAGACCGCGCCGGAGCCATCTCTAATAAGAGAATGGAAGAAGAGCGTGCAAGGGAAGTGCAGGAGCAGAAGCGCCTTGAAGCAGAGGCAGCTCTGCGCAGACAGCAGGAAGAGAAAGAAAGAGAAGCTGCTGCAGCTGCAGCACCCGCAGCAAATAATAATAATAATAATACCGAAAACAGAAGACCTGCGCCTGCAGCAAACAACAGACCTGCAGACAACAGGAATTTCCAGGGACAGGGACAGAGACCTGCACCCTCCGGAGACAGGCCTTTCAGAAATGACAGACCCGTTCCTTCCGGCGACAGAAATAACTATAGAAATGACAGACCTGCTCCTTCGGGAGACCGTTTCCAGGGCAGAGGTGACAGACCTGCACCCGGCGGCAGACCCTTCAATAATCAGGGCGGCCAGGGCGGCAGACCCGGGCAGGGAGGACGTCCCGCACCCGGCGGCAGAGGTGGCTTTACCGCTCCCGCACCCGCACCGGAGACCAAGAACGATAACAGAAGAGGGCGTCATTCCGATAAGGATCGTGACCGCGAGCAGAAGAAAGACAGCTCGATCTACGAGGACAAGCTGGGCAAGGGCAGGAATAACCGTGCAGGTTCATTCCAGAAGCCTGTAGCAAAGAAGCAGGAAGTACAGGAAGATGATATCAAGGTGATCACCCTTCCCGATTCCATCACCGTTAAAGAGCTTGCGGAGAAGATGCGCGTACAGCCTTCCGAGATAGTCAAGAAGCTGTTCCTGCAGGGCGAGATGGTTACGGTGAACCAGGAGATAAGCTTTGAAAAGGCTGAAGAGATCGCCATCGATTATGAGATAATGTGTGAGCGTGAGGAGAAGGTAGACGTTATCGCAGAGCTCCTCAAGGAAGAAGACGAAGAAGAGAGCAAGCTGGTGGCAAGACCTCCCGTTATCTGTGTAATGGGTCACGTTGACCACGGTAAGACTTCACTACTGGATGCTATCCGTAAGACCCATGTAACGGATAAGGAAGCCGGCGGTATCACACAGCACATCGGTGCATATACCGTATCCATTGACGGAAGATCCATAACATTCCTGGATACTCCCGGACATGAGGCATTCACCTCCATGCGTATGCGTGGTGCAAATTCCACCGATATCGCCATACTGGTGGTTGCTGCAGACGACGGCGTTATGCCCCAGACAGTAGAAGCTATCAACCATGCTAAAGCAGCAGGGATCGAGATAATAGTTGCAGTTAATAAGATAGATAAGCCCGGTGCAAATGTCGACCGTGTTAAGCAGGAGCTTACCGAGTACGAGCTGGTATCGGAAGACTGGGGCGGCAGCACCATATTCGCACCCGTATCCGCAAAGACCGGCGAAGGCATCGACAATCTGCTGGAGATGATACTGCTCACCGCAGATGTGCTGGAGCTTAAGGCTAATCCCAAGCGTCAGGCAAGAGGTCTGGTAATAGAGGCCGAGCTGGACAAGGGACGCGGCCCCGTGGCTACCGTACTGGTACAGAAGGGTACACTGCATATCGGAGACTTTATCTCCGCAGGCGCATCCCACGGTAAGGTACGTGCCATGGTCGATGATAAGGGCAGGAGAGTCAAGGATGCAGGTCCTTCCACTCCCGTTGAGATACTTGGTCTTAACGATGTGCCCAATGCAGGTGAGATATTCATCTGCCATCCTAACGATAAGGAAGCAAAGAACTTTGCCGACACTTTCATAGCACAGAACAAGGAAAAGCTGCTTGAGGATACCAAGGCAAAGATGAGTCTTGAAGATGTATTCAGCAAGATACAGGAAGGTAACTTAAAGGAACTCAACCTGATCATCAAGGCTGACGTACAGGGCAGCGTGGAAGCCGTTAAGCAGTCACTGCTCAAGCTCTCCAATGACGAAGTGGTGGTTAAGGCTATCCACGGCGGCGTAGGTGCCATCAACGAATCCGATGTGGTACTGGCAAGTGCGTCAAACGCTATCATAATCGGTTTCAACGTTCGTCCCGATGCAGTTGCAAAGCAGACTGCAGAGCGCGAAGGCGTAGACGTAAGACTGTACAAGGTTATCTATCAGGCAATAGAGGATATCGAGGCTGCCATGAAGGGTATGCTGGATCCCGTATTCGAGGAGAAGGTCATCGGCCATGCAGAGGTACGCCAGATATTTAAGGCTTCGGCAGTCGGTAACATCGCAGGTGCATTCGTCCTTGACGGTACATTCCAGCGTGACTGCAAGATCCGCATCAGCCGCGAAGGCGAGCAGATCTACGAAGGCGCACTGTCATCCCTTAAGAGATTCAAGGATGATGTTAAGGAAGTTAAGGCCGGCTACGAATGCGGTCTGGTATTCGACGGCTTTGACCAGATGCAGGAACTGGATCAGGTAGAGGCATACATAATGGTGGAGGTTCCCAGAACATAAGATGCGTAAGGGAAGTGTTAAAAATACAAGAATAAATTCCGAAGTACAGAAAGTACTGGCGGAGGCTATAAGGAGCGGACTTAAGGATCCCCGGGTGCCGGAGTTTACATCGGTAACTGATGTAGAAGTGGCGCCTGACCTTAAGACATGTAAAGTCTGGGTATCCATGCTGATCAACAATGATGAGAACAGCATGGAAGCCGGATTAGAGGGCTTAAAGAGCGCGGAAGGTTTCCTGCGCAGGGAACTGGCACATGAGCTTAATCTGAGGAATACGCCGGAGCTGATATTCCTGCCGGATAATTCCATTGAATACGGAAACAGGATGTCACAGCTCATAGATGAAGTCAGCAAGGCAGACAGCGCAGCAAGGGCAGCCAGAGGAGAAGGGGATCAGGAAGACTGATGGGTTTCGATCTTTATTCCGAAGTAAAAGATGCAAAGAGCATAGGTATTACCGGGCATATAAAGCCGGACGGGGACTGCATAGGATCCTGTCTGGCTCTTATGCATTATTTAAGAAAAAGACTGCCTGATGCCACGGTTGAGCTTTTCCTGGAAGAGCCGGAGAAGGCTATGGCGAACATACCCCTTCGCGATCAGATAAACAGCAGCAGCCCCGAGCGTGAACCCTTTGATGTGTTCATAGTCTGCGATACCAATGCGGAGCGTACCGGCGATGCCCATAAGTATTTTAAGGCAGCAAAGAAGACTTTAAATATCGACCATCATATCAGCAATATCAACGGCACCGGCGATGTGAGTCTTGTAAGACCCGAAGCTGCAGCATGCGGAGAGATAATCTATTCGCTGATAGAAGACGGATATATGGATGAGCAGATAGCAGAGCTGCTTTATATGGCTATCGCCCATGATACAGGCGTTTTCCATTTCTCCAACACTACGCCGGATACAATGCGTATAGCGGCAAAGCTGCTGGAATATAAATTCGATTTCTCCAAACTTTTGGATGATACCTTTTATTCCAGACCCAAGGAGACAAATCTGCTCCTGGCACACGCCCTTCTGGCAGAGAGGTTCTTCTTTGACGGAAAGCTGCTGATAGGCTATTCCACCTGGAAGCAGATGCGTGAAGTGGGCGCCACCAGGGACGATACCGGCGGCATAGTTGAGAGACTGCGCATCACCATGGGCGTTGAATGTGCGATATATGTTTATGAAAAAAAGCCCGGTCAGTGGAAAGCCAGCATGCGTTCGTCCTCAGATCTGGTAAATGTTGCCCGCGTAGGCGAGGCCTTTGGCGGCGGCGGACACAACCGTGCATCGGGATGCGAGTATAACGGCGAGCTGGAGGATTTTATAGACAAGTTAGTTAAGGAAGTAGAGAAGCAGATATAATAAAGATTAGATTTTGACGTAGAACAACAGTTTAGCAATCGGAGATAATGTGTATAACGGAGTAATAAACATCTATAAAGAAAAAGGCTATACCTCCGCAGATGTAGTCGCAAGGCTGCGGGGTATCCTTCATCAGAAGAAGATAGGACATACCGGAACGCTGGACCCTGAAGCAGAGGGCGTGCTTCCGGTATGTTTGGGTTATGCCACAAAGCTGGTGGAGCATCTGACGGACAAGCACAAGGAGTATATCTGCACCATACGCCTGGGCGTGACTACGGATACGGAGGATATGACCGGTGAGATACTGACCCGTTCGGAGGTTTGCTGCAGCGGGGATGAGTTTAAGCAGGCGGTATATTCCTTCCTGGGGCCTCAGGATCAGGTGCCTCCCATGTATTCGGCGCTTAAGCAGAACGGAAAGCGGCTCTACGAGCTGGCACGCGAAGGTAAAGTAGTGGAGCGTCCTGCCAGAAAGATAGAAGTATTTAACGTGAAGGTACTTGAGGTTAATCTTCCTACAGCTGTGTTCAGGATAGAATGCAGCAAGGGGACGTATATTCGGTCCCTCTGCCGGGATATAGGTGAAAAGCTGGGCTGCGGAGCCGCGATGGAAAAGCTTACCCGCAGCATGAGCGGTGATTTTACGCTGGATGATGCTATTAAGCTGGATGAAGTGGAAAGCCTGGCTAAAGCCGGTGATCTTGACAGCCATATAGTGCTGGTAGAGCATTTTTTCAATGACTGCCCCGCGGTATTTGTACAGCCGGAAAAGATGAAGCTTTTGAGAAACGGGAATCCCCTGCCTTTCTCGCCGCTTGGCATGTTTAAGGATGGTCAGCTTTTCCGGGTCTATGATGATACCGAGAAATTCTGCGCAATATATAAACAGGATTCGACCGCTAACGTGCTGAAGGCGGAGACCATATTTGAACTGCCATTAAGTTCTGAGTAAACATGAAGTCTTTCAAGATTCTTCGCTACGCTCAGAATAACAGTTTCGTGTCATCCTGAGGGCTTTAGCCCGAAGGATCCTGACAGAAGTAATTTTAACCATAGAACAAAATGATTATATTAGATACTCTTGACACAATCTATACCGACACCCCGACTGCCCTTGCCATAGGCAAGTTCGACGGGGTACACAAAGGCCATCGCAGACTCTTAGATCATATCCTAAGGGCTCAGGCAGACGGCCTTACTTCATGTGTATTCACTTTTGAACCCTCACCGGATAAGCTTTTTGGCAGCAACAAAGGCCAGATCCTTTCACGCGATGAAAAACGCGGTATACTGGAAGAGCTGGGAGTGGGCATACTGGTGGAATATCCCTTAGACCGTAATACCGCAGCCATCGATCCGGCTGAATTTATAACCGAATTCCTCTGCAGGCGCCTTAAGGCCGGGCTGATAGCGGCGGGAGCGGATCTGTCTTTTGGAGCAGGAGGAAAAGGTGATTTTGCACTTCTGAATGCATACCGTTATGAATACGGCTACGAGACCGTGCAGGTTGATAAGATGCATTACCAGGGCGGGGCCATAAGCTCAAGCCGCATACGGGATATGCTGGAAGAAGGCCTTATGGAAGATGCTGCCGCCTGTCTGGGACGTACCTACTCTTTTACCGGCGTGGTAGAGCGTGGCAAAAGGATAGGCCACAGCATCGGATTTCCCACGCTAAACATCACCCCCGATAAGGATAAGGTTCTGCCTCCCAGAGGCGTCTATGAGAGCGTGGTCATGCTTGACGGCTGTGCTTATAAGGGGATGAGCAATATAGGAGTGAAGCCTACCGTTAAGGAAGACAGCAGCGTTAATCTTGAAACCCATCTCTTTGACTTTTATGAAGAAGCCTACGGGGAGGAGATCACCGTAGGCTTAAGAAGATTCATCCGGCCGGAGCGCCAGTTTGAAGGACTGGACGCGTTAAAGGCTCAACTGAATGCCGATATGGAAAAGATCCTCAGGGCTTAACCCTGAGGATCTTTTTTGGTTATCGTAATACGTTGAACATCTTTGCCAGCGGCTCTATGATGTCATGAAGGCTCTGGATCGAATCGTTCAGGGTTTCCAGGTCGATGGAATTGAGCTTTTCCATAGCCTGGGAGAGATCGCCGGTAGCGTTTAAGGTCAGGTTATTTATGTTGCGGACGGTTTCACCCAGATGGGCTTCATTCAGTTCCTGGGTG
>CAMVRS010000159.1 GCA_947169935.1 uncultured Lachnospiraceae bacterium | reverse complement strand
TCATTTTTTAATTATTTGGAAGCAAGTGTATTCCCACAGGTAATTCCACTAACCCGTATTTTAAGCACGAAAAAAAGCGTGGATATGTGGGTCACACGCTTTCTCTCTCTCCGCCCCTTTAAGGGACATCTCCATTAAATAAGCTGTTTGAATTATCTCGAATACATGCGTATTATACTACATAACTACGATTTTGTCAAGTAAAATCCGAATGCGCGTTCGGAATGCCTGTTCGGGGGGATGTGAAATTTCAAGATAGATGCAACAATATGTTGCATTTAGTCTGGTGGAAATTGTGTTGCAATTAGTTTGAAAGTAATTCGGCTATAAAAAAGGCCGCACTAAGGCGACCTTTTGCATAATTAGAATAAGATTATTTGCCATCTAATACAACTCATCGATAAGAGTAATCAATTCATGAACGGGATAATCTTTATAATTCCTTGTAATTAGCCTTGCGTTCATACATTTCGCAACATCAAAAAAAGGGCGATCATCTTCATCTTGCATTTCTACCTGGCTTTGAGTGGTTGGCTTTGGTTCAATCCAAATACTATTACATCTAATCCAAGCCAACAACCAGTCTACAAGACTTTTGTCGAGTTTTAGTTGCTCTCTATGAAGCACATCCTCATATTCATCCATTATGTCTGTAGAAATACACATCAGATGTTTCCCTGAAAGAATATCTTCAATCAAGATAGCGGCTTTTGAATATGTATTATTTGACTTAATAGCATTTACAAGGATATTAGTATCAATTACTACTATCATGGCGTTCTTTCCGCACAGAGGCAACAAAATCATCTATTTCGTCATCTGTCATAGGATTCTGTAATCCATTGGCTCTTAAACGACGAAATTTATTGACCGGGCTTTCCGACAGTTGCTCTATTACTTGTATAACTACGCTGAGTTTTTCTTTTGGAAGAGCATCCAGCTTTGTTAATGATTCGGCTGGTAATGTCATAATTCTCATACCTCCATCTCCTTTCCGCTAAAATTTACATTAGGGAAGGAGTCTCCGCCTCCGTCCCTGTTTGATCTCTTGTTTCTATCGCTCAGGGAAGAGGCCCTATTTAATTATCCTTTTTTATACTCCTTTCGTAGTTTTAGCGATATCTTAAATATAGCATAATGCCAACTACGATAAAAAAAGAAGTGTATTTATGCTTATATTTTACTGCTTTTAAGGTTAAAAAGCAAGTATAGCAGGGATTATAAGCTATATATCGACAGTCTGTTCCCGTACTTAAACCCCGTATTTTTGGCGTATCTCAACTATGATCTTCTGTCTGCTTTTGTCCTTGTCCTCGAATATCACATTCAGTGTGCGGTCCATCAGCGCCCTGTAGCTTCTTGACATATCCTGAAAGTAATAATACTGCCGTATCATCGAATTAAGCAGCTCAAGGGATTTTCTTTTTATTGGGTCTGCCTCTGAAAAGTATTCATCAAGGAATTCCTTGTGCTCAGTCCTTAGCCTAACCGGTGCCGTTGAAGGTGATGATATATGCCCAACATCAAAGCCGTCACGCTGCACGAACCCTATCCGGTTATCTGCCCCGGAGGTGTTTTGAGGTCTTTTGCGCTTGAATTCGGCTATCTTGCGTATTATCTCACTTGCTGCCGGTATGTTCGGATCGAACTCCGCAAACTCGAAATCCAATTCTTTGCTTATAAGATAGAGGGTATGTCCGGGTATCTGTATCTTTCCCTGCTCATATCCTGTAACAGTTGATTTACCAATACCTATCCGTTCACCGAATACTTCTCCGCTTAAGCCTTTTTTCTTTCTGTAGCCGTGTATGAGCCTTGCTGCTCTTTCATAGAATGCCTTTTTAAACGCTCCTCCGTCAAACATATGCCACCTCCAGTTTGTCACATTTGTATATAAAGTTCACTCTCATTGAACTTTATTTGGCATTACTTATAATAGACCCTTATCGCACGGCAATAGTATAATCATCTCTGAATAATTGCATACAAAAAGCACCGGCCTTATGCGATTTTCCCGATCCCAAGGACGATGCTCCTGCCGTGGTGCATGTGCACCATCAAATCTTTTTTGATGTTCTTATCCTATCATAGTCGATAGGTGAAATCAAGGAAAAATTGATGGTTTTATTTCCTGCACCCAAAAACCTAAGTATGCAGGAAGGAGAATTCTATGCCGTTCAAACAAAAAGGAAGACATCTAACCGCTTCCGAAAGAGGTGAGATCGAAGGGCTGCTTAAAGCTAAACATACGATAAGATACATCGCCCGGATCTTAAACTGTTCACCATCCACCGTTTCAAGAGAGATAAGCAAGCATGCTGTAACGATCCAGCCGCGGATGTGTGATTGCATCTTTGTCCGGGACTGCGTACATAAGCACGTATGTAAACGCTCTCCTCTTAACACATGCAAGAAACTATGCCGTACATGCGAACATGCCCGTGAAAAATGCCCTGATTACTCCAGGGCGTACTGCGACGAACTGATAGAGAGCAAGCTCCCAGTCTGTAACTTCTGCACACGCCGCAGGGGCTGTCATTATGAGCATAAGATATATGACGCAAATAAAGCCCATAAAGAAGCTGAACATACTCTGCATGACAGCAGGTGCGGTTATGATGTGACGGCTGAACAGTTAGACAGGATCGATACTGTTGTAACACCTCTGATAAACAAAGGGCAGTCAATTTACCATATCCTCCAGGAGCACGGTTCGGAGCTCGGCATAAGCGAATCAACACTCAGAAGGATGATAAACGACTGTATCCTTAATGCCCGCCGCATAGACCTCAGGGAAGCCGTCAGACGCAAGCCAAGACGCAAGAAACAGGATAACAGCTATAAGATAATGAAAGTTGTCAAGGAAGGCCGTTTATATGCCGATTTTCAGGAATACATAAAAGAACATGATGTTGAGGTAGTACAGATGGACTGCGTGGAGGGAACAAAAGGTGATAAGGCAGCCATCCTTACACTTCATTTTTGCACTACCCATATCCAGCTTGCGATCATGCTCAATGAGCATACGGCCGCAGAGGTAGTTGGCGCTTTGGATCGTATTGAAAGTGCTTTGGGCGCGGAACTGTTTTCGGAATGTTTCCCCGTTATACTAACAGACAACGGACATGAATTTACCGATATAGCCGGCATGGAACGTTCTGTTTCGGCGGAGAAAGAACACGCATCTTTTTTTGTGAGCCAAACCGATCTGACGAAAAAGGTTCATGCGAAAACAATCACAAATACATACGGTATATCATACCCAAAGGCTCATCTATTGACGGTCTTGCACAGTCGGATATGTCTGCTGTTATGGATCACATCAACAGCTATGCCAGAAAATCACTTCACGGAAAGACTCCATATCAGGTAGGCAGGGTATTTTATCCGGAGGACTTCTTTACGCTGCTGGGACTGTCAGATATACCTGCAGATGAGGTCTTGCTGAAACCGGATCTTATCATCAACATTCGCTCTTCAAAGTAAAAGCAACACCAACGCTGTTGCCTTTACTATGACAGGCTGCTTCGGTGGCCTGTTTGTCGTATCATAAATCCGGCATAAATCCTTAAAAATGGCTTATTTTCAGGTTAAAAGCATCAAGTGGCCGTTGATTTTACATTGAAAACTACTTGAAAAATCAGCTTTTCCGCCTATTTAATATCTGTTGCTTTTAGTTTGATAATCTTGCCCTGTTCGGGGGGGTGAAATTTCAAGATAAATGCAACAAAGTGTTGCATTTAGTCTGGTGGAAATTGTGTTGCAATTAGTCCGAATGTAATTTGGCTATAAAAAAGGTCGCACGAGGCGACCTTTTGAACATAATTATAGAACTGGGCATGTTCTATACTTGTTACATAACCTTAATCAAATCCTCTGCTTCCTTCTTTTCTGAATACTTCATGGCAAGAGTCATATATTCTACCCTCCATTCTTCATGTTCTCTGACACGTTCAACAGCTTGTTCAAGACGTTCTTATAACATTCTGTGGAAGTATTGAGCTCTTATAAAGTGCCCATAATAATGTATGTGTATCTAATAATATCTTCATTGGTCACTTACGCCAAACATCTCCGCAATCTCATCATTGCAAAAATCTATATCATCAAGTATTTCGTATTTTCCATCAAATCTACCAATGACTCTTTTTGATGTTGATTGCGTATTGGAAGATTTTGTGCTTGTAATGAAAGCATCAATCAATTTTGCTAAAATGCTTTGTTCACTATCAGATAACATATATGCCTTTTGCATTGTCATTTGTAACTCGCTCATAACAACACCTCCATACACTATGGCGTTCTCCTTTCTTTGCAAAATATTAACAGGGAAGGATTGCCCGCCTCCGTCCCTGTTTGATCTTTTGTTTCTATCGCTCAGGGCGGATGACTTTATACAGATGTATTTATTAGAACCTATTATATCATGAAACTCATGAAAATTTTTAACTTTTTGTATTAATAAACTGATATTTTTATAAATAGGTGTTCGAAATTGAGAAATATAAAAAGGCCGCCAAAGCGACCTTTAATTTACTTGTTGCTTCCCCAATAACAATATGCGCAGTTATTAGGACATCTGCGTTTGTGGGACAGAAGCTCCTGCTTGAGCATCAGGCACCGGCAGCCGTATCTCTGCTGTCCGTTAATGCCTGTACCTTCGGGTACTTCTATATCCATAATATCGCAATCTCTCTCTGACAGGCATCCGAACCAGAAAAACTTGCCGGGATATGCTTTCGCTAATTCGGGTTCTGCGCAGCATTCAAAACGCTGACCTTCTCCGGCAGCCTCCATAAGGGCTTCGGCTACCATCTTTACCTGATCCGGAGTAGGACGACGATCCAGCTCCTTTTTGGGCTTGTCGTTGTCGTCTATCGGCGGAAGACCACGCCTGCATATCTCTGCACGGGACTCCGGATAGTCGTCATAGATGCTTACGCGGATCCTGGTAACGTCCGGTATGATCTCTTTAGCCAGGCGGATCACATTCTGCGCTTTTTCTATACCCTCTGTTGTAGGATATATAGGATCTATACGCAGAACAAAACGGTTTGCTGCAATCCCTTTATCTATGAGCGTACGTACCGCATTTACCGCTTTCTCCGGAGTCGGTACCATAGGCTCCATTATGCTGCCGCCCCATCCAGTTATTGTTGAGTGTATCACGAAAGGGATATCGCCGTTAAGCTCCAGCACCTTTTCCATGAATTCGGGTCTTGATACTGATTTGGTTATCAGTATAGCTCCGTCATAATCATATTTGGTGAGCTTTTCAAACCAGCTCAGATCCCATCCGGCATCACCTGCTTCGGTCATGCCGATTTTAGGTTTTGACATATATTTATCCTCCTATTGTATGTTTTTTTATCTGATATACTTAATATAGCCGATTGCATGAGGACATAAAAAAGCCACCGTATTGTTTGGTGACGGTGGCTTGAAATATATATTTTTATGATATTACTTAATTATTTGAGCTGCTCTTAATATTGCATAAGAGCCATCTCCCTCGTAATAAATATCATAATACCCTTCGACAGTTATATCTTCTTCTATCTGAGGTAGGTCTTCTTTGCTGACCGGATCAAATTCGATCGCTTGTACATTGTATCCGTCTTTGTCTGAAAAGACAACAGCATAATATTCTTTATTGGTGCTTTCGTCTTTTACATAGCTGTATGAACCGTTTACCCGTATTTTTCTTTCAACATAATCGGCGGGATTTGCGAACATTTCAACGGATTTGGCATATTTCATATCGTCATTCATGGTGGTCAGGTCAAGGGTGATCTCACGTTCGTCCGTGCCGTTTATAAAAGCCTCTGCCTTTTGATGGATATAATCCGCCTCCCTCATAGAGGCTGTCTCTTCGCAGCCCGATAATATACTCACAATAAGCAAAGTAACCGTTATAGGCATTATTTTGTTTCTTATGGCGTTTTCCATGGTATTCCTCCATAAACAATATAGCAGAAAAATCTGATTATATGAAAAAAGAGCCCCAATAATTGGGACTCTTTTGATTTGTGTTTTTTAAGCAGCAATTTCAGGGAAAGTCTCTTCCGACAGGATTTCATAGCCGGTAGTAGGACAGTCTATGAAATCCAGGACATCTTCTATGTTGTCCTTGAGCTCCCTGTCATCATAAACGTCAAGCTCTCCGCCGTCTATCAAAGGATGCTCATTTCCGGTCTCATCATAGACATATACGCCTATAACACCTGTTGCATCCTCTTCGTAAGGCTCATTTGATGACCACATCATGTGCACATAGGCATCATTTGCGGTCTTTAAATAGATGTCTTCATCCATCATTTACTCCTCCGATCCAAAATCGATGCAGCTCTTAATCTTTCCATAGTGCGGTAAACCGCAGGAAAGTGTCCCTGCAAGAGGCGGAGCATTTCATGGAATTTACTGTCATTGCTGTTTATAGCAAAAGCAATAAGCTGTTCTTCCATAGAACGCGCCTGGTTCATGAATGCGCTTTTGTAGATCTGTCTTTCAGGGCATGTCATTCCATAGGGACATCTTGTGTGTATATCCCAAAGAAAAGCCATTCCACGTCCGGCTTCAAGAGTTTCTCTGGTGACCAGAGTGTCTTCCAAAAGGCGTGATATCCTCTGCAACTGGTCCATTTCGTGGGTCTTTCCTTTTTCATGGCATATAAGGCATATATGATTTTTCATTTTTTTTATCTCCTTTCGTGAATTTATATTTGATATCAATGTAGTGGAAACCTTATGTGAATAAAAAATGCCTCCACTATGGGAGGCATTATATGGTGTTACTATGATGCGTTAAGCAAGTCGTCTATGGTCATCTGTCCTTCGATCTCTGCCGGTCTTAAGCGGTAGCCTAAACGTCTGTATTCCGCATAAACGGGCTTCCAGACGGCTTCGCACTTCTGCTTTTCCCAGGGCATTTTCTCAGCCAGCATATCAAGGGTAGCCTGCAGATGAGGGTTAAAGGGACATCCGGCGCAACCGGTACGTTCAAGGTTATACGGAGGCTTGTATATGTCACAGATCTGCACTCCGTATTCTTCTATGAACCAGTTTTCCCACTGCTTTGTGACGGCTACAAGCGGCTGAAAGTTTTTAAGCTTATCACCTATCATAGCCATACACAGAGCATCTGAGCGTCTGCCTCCTTCTTCTCTCATAAGCCCCAATATGCCATAAGGCTTATTGTTGTCTTTCTGCCATTCAGCTAGGGGCTTTTCCTTAAGGTTTTCGCAGCATTTATCGCTGATCTTAAGGCTGCACTCTTCACTGAACTGATACTTTAAGACTTTAGGACACTGCTGACCCGCGTAGTTGTATTCGTGATTTACATACTTACGGGCCCATTCGCAGTCATGATCCCTCCTCCAGGCTGAAACACACTGACTATGGTTCTTGCTCTTGAAGGGATATCCGTCTCTTTCAAGCATGGGTTTAATCGGTACTCTGGGCTGTATTATCTCTATGCGCGGATCATTTAATGATTTAACAAAATCAACGATAATACGATATTCGATCCCGGTATTACAGAATACCCGGGGTATCTTATTACCGGGTATCGATATATCTACAAGGGCTGAAACAACACAGCTGTCTTTTCCACCGCTAAAGGAGATATAAAAGTTCTCCTCTCCATACTTTTCTACCACAGACTTTACCTTTGCAATTCGATCGCAAAGGAGAAATTCGTTTTCTGTCACACCGACCACTTACACGAAATCCGTGTTTATGGCCAAAATAATAGGCGGCTTGGATGCTTTATTAAGTGCTTAGTAAGGCACAGCCACTTCGTTTATCTTTTACAACCCGAATTCTACCATGCTACCTTCCGGACAACCTCGTTTCACGAGGATTAGGTGTTTTTACTCCTTTCTTTTGATATTTTTATATTCAATTTTTAAATCCTCCTATTGTTAATAAGATTTGATATAAATGTAGGGAAAATGAATGACCGATAAAAAATGCCCCCTATGATGTAGGGAGCATTTAGCAGTAAATCATTAAGCTGTTATACCGGATAGAATTCCCTGAACCTTTTGTGGAATTCGATACCGTCAAGAAGTTCTCCTTTGAGAATGAGAAGCTTCTGTCTTATCAAGTGATTATCCTGATCGGTATAAACGATATCTATATCATAACGCTTATTTATCGGATCCGACCAGGTACTATCTTCAACACGCTGGACTTCGACGCCGGTATAGCCGTTTTTATCGGCATAGGTTTTAATCTTGCTTAATATATCTATCATTAAGTCTATAGGCCAGTGAGGATCCTGGTTTTCCATCAGGTTTGTAAAAATTCCTTTTTCCATATCACCCTCCTTATACGACCCTGTATGATGTGCCGTCAGGAAGTTTTGTGATTCGGTCAAACATGCCTTCGCCCCATCCGTCGCTATACTGTGCGCTCATGAAGTCACAGATCGCATTCCTGATCTTCGTCGTAAGCTGTCTTCCGGACTTTGCTACAAACTCAACACAGAGGGTAGTCTTGCCGCTTTTCGGCTTATAAGACTTCATGTAGCAGCTCTGGATCCGGTTATCACATTCCTTATTTACCAGATCAAGCATAAAGGCATCTGCGTCTTTATTCCACTGATCGCAGAATTTCTTTATGATCTCCTTTCCATGGGGCAGGTTTGTATCATACTCTTTAACGAAATTTCCGTTCTTGTCGTATGATTCCTCAATACAATCGTATAAGCTTAAGAATTTAGCCATTTTATATTCCTCCTTTTGTTATATTTAATGATACATATAATATAGTAAATGCGGGATATTCATAAAAAAACAGGCCCGGAAGCCTGTTTTATATAAGAAATATTCAGTTTTTAAGTCCGATACCTGTAAAGTTGCGGTTGCCGCTTAATACGGCTGCGTGTTCTGCATCTGCCGCCTGCCTGTAATCACTGCGGTTGCGTTCTTTTTCCTTGCAATCCATGCAGATAACGTCGGTATTATACATAGACATTATCCTGCCTCCGGATAAGGATCTGCCGCAGCGGTCACAAGTAGTTTTGGTGAAAAATGGATCGTTCATATAAGCTCCTGTCTCTGGTTGACCAGTTTTTTGATGAGGGAGCGGTGACACATGCTCTCATTCGGGCAGAAACATACGATAAGGATATCCTTTTCTTTGGATTCTGCGGCAAGCTTATCAAGCATCTTACTTGAGGCAGTCTGCTGCATTTCCTTAAGAAATATAGGAGTATACCATTCATCGAAACGTTTCTGAGTCCATTTGAGGGCTTTCTTGTACTTCCAATAATCACCATACAGCTTTTCGGATGGCGACAGCTCCGGTACATGCTTTATAGGTACGTCTGAGTGGGGCATCCCGCCTTTGAGATTACGGACTATAACCCATACTTCGTCACACTTGATATGGGTTATTTCATTGATATTCCCTGTTATAAGCATATTCAGCTCCTCTCGTTGAATTAGTATACAATTACAATATATAGGAAAGACATATTATATAACGTCATACGTAAAAAGCCCGCCGTTATGGCAGGCTCTTTCGTTATTCTTCATTTTCTTCGGAGCTGTCCGGATCGTCTGTTTCGGGATTCGGCTTCGCTTCAACTGCTTTCTTATCTGTTTTAGGCTTTTTATCTGATACGGAAGCTTCTGCTTTTTTTGTCTTCTGCTTCTTTATAAGAACGATCGTAGATT
>CAMVRS010000158.1 GCA_947169935.1 uncultured Lachnospiraceae bacterium | reverse complement strand
CCTCTGCCGTTGGCATCGCCCTCGATCATGATCTCGATGAAGGCCTTGTTCACCATATCCATTTCCTTCTTGCAGTCCTTGTACTTGAAGTCCATCTCCTTGCCGCCGACGATAGCAGGCAGTTCAGCCAGATCCGCAGGTACCGTCCAGTCAAGCGTGATATTGGAGAAAGGTGCCTGGGTGCCCCAGCGTGAAGGGGTATTAACGCCGTAGATGAATGTCTCTATGCATTTCTTAACTTCGCTGTAGCTTAAGTTATCTTTCTTTACAAAAGGTGCCAGATAGGTATCGAATGAAGAGAAAGCCTGAGCGCCTGCCCATTCATTCTGCATGATACCAAGGAAGTTCACCATCTGGTTGCAAAGTACAGAAAGGTGTGCTGCAGGTGCAGAGGTGATCTTTCCGGTGATGCCGCCAAGGCCTTCGGTGATGAGCTGCTTAAGTGACCAGCCTGCACAATATCCGGTAAGCATCGAAAGATCATGGATATGTATATCAGCGTTTCTGTGTGCCTCTGCTATCTCATTATCATAGATCTCGGAAAGCCAGTAATTTGCTGTTACCGCACCGGAGTTGGAAAGGATAAGCCCGCCTACGGAATAGGTAACGGTGGAATTCTCTTTTACACGCCAGTCTTCTACTTTAACGTAGCTGTTCACAACTTCCTTGTAATCAAGGACGGTAGACTTCATGGTACGCATCTTTTCGCGCTGCTTACGGTAGAGTATGTACGCCTTTGCGACCTCGGTATAGCCGGCTGTCTCCAGAACCTTCTCAACGCTGTCCTGGATCTGCTCGATCTGGATACCGCCATCCTTGATCTTGGGCTGGAAATCAGCGGTCACGCGCAGAGCGAGCATATCGATGATATCGTTGTTGTACTGCATCTCGCAGGCGTCAAATGCCTTTCTTATAGCATCGCCGATCCTGCTTAAAACAAAATCTGTCCTCTCTCCGTCTCTTTTGATAACACTGAACATAACTTACATTACCCTCTCTCTTTACTATTCAACATCCCTCATAGTTTCCCGGTCCTCCCAAGTTATGTAAACCACTTTTGAGTCGTACCTGAAATAAATGTGGCTAATTTTACTAACATTTTCAGGCTTTTTAAAGTGTAATCCCTTACTTAGAATCTTTAGAAAAAGGTGTTTACATAAGTCTTTCCTTGACCGTGCACGATTATAATAACAAAGGGTAGATAAAAAGTCAAGCCGCAAAGCACAAGATATTATGTCGACTTATGCCCCGAACTACTATATCTTGTTGGGCTTTTGTTGAAGATTGAAGAAAATTTATGTAAATTTTTGGTGCATATTTAGCAGTCCGTTCCGGCAGCCCTCTTCAGGGGCATAAAAAGGCTTATCTGGTGGATAAAAAGGCGTATTCCCGCTCCAGATCCTCATTACTTCCATAGGTTTCTATATAATCAGCAAGCAGTGACGCCGCCTTTGCGTACTCTCCCATATACTCATAGCAGGCTATCTCGTTAATCTTCAGCTCCTGCATGCAGGTATTGTTCTCTTTGATCTCCTTGCCTCTCTGAAAAGCTTCAAGAGCCAGTTCGTAATC
Organism: uncultured Lachnospiraceae bacterium; assembly: GCA_947169935.1. GTDB lineage: Bacteria > Bacillota > Clostridia > Lachnospirales > Lachnospiraceae > NK4A136. Next base: position 8,123 of record CAMVRS010000158.1, on the reverse strand, counting down.
TCCCTGCTCCACATAGCACATTCCCAGCTTGTCGCAGACCTGGGCGTCATTATGGTCATCAACATATCCGGTATATGCGATGATGGCATAATCGGCCTGTCCGTTCTTCTTATAACATTCGCAGAGGAAGGTTATAAGCCGCTCGTCGGGCTCGCTGCTCCTGGCGCGTTCAAGATAGTTTATGGCACGGGTGTATTCCTCGCTGTAATAGGACAGGCGGCCTTTCTCATAATCGCTCATATTCTTGAAGATCTCGTCCTGGGAAACATAAGCTATATAAGGCAGGGCGTATGCGGAATAGCCATGCTGCATCAGGCTGTCGTAGATATCCAGATAAAGGGTATAATCGTTCTTCTTAACCGCCACAGCGGCGTCAAAATCCTCCCTGGCGCCTTCCACATCATTCAGGAAAAGCCTCATATTCCCTCTCAGGAAATAGGCCCTGGTCTCCTTCTTACGCAGATCGGTTATGGCGTCATAGCAGGCTATGGCGTTATCATATTCTCCCAGCTTGTAATAACAGATGGCCATGTAGTAATTGATATCGAATTCCAGCTCACCGGGATACATCCCGGCTTCGGACAGAGCCTTTGAGAAGGCGCCCAGCGCCCGGGCATACTCCTCCCTGCCCATATAAGCCAGGCCCATGCCGCGGTACACCTGCTCCTTATCCGCATCGGTGCGGAGGGCCCCCGAAAAGTCATCCAGGGCTATACGGTATTCCTGCCGTGCCACAGCCTCCATGCCCTCATCCAGAAGAGATGAGTCGCTCTTACCGCAGGCGGTAAGAAGAAGGGATGCTGCAAGTATCGATAATGTATATTTAACAGCCTTATGGGCCATGATGATCCTCCTAAAGATCCTTCGGGCTAAAGCCCTCAGGATGACCGATAGCCTTGTCATCCTGAGCGCAGCGAAGGATCCTGACAGAACTATCGCTTTCACAGAATGACATGCCTCAAGTATTCTACCACAATTAAGTCCTTAACGCTATGCGGAATTTCTGATATAATCGATGTCATGATACACGAAGACCAGATAATCAGAAGCAGCAGGCGGTCCATCGCCCTGGAAATAGCAAAAGACGGAAAGCTCATCATCCGTGCGCCTTACGGTACTTCCCTGCGGGAGATCGACGCCTTTGTCAGCTCAAAGCAGAGATGGATAACCGAAAAACAGGCTGCCGCCAAAAAGCGTGCGCAGAGCACTCCCGTTCCCGACTGGAAAGAGGGCTCCTGTATACCTTTTCTGGGGCATCAGATAAAACTCTGCTATCACAACAGGGATTATATGAATGCTGAGGGCATAGAGATACTTCCGGAAGGTGATACCCGCCCGGCTTCTTTTGATATACGCGAGGACCAGCGCCTGCTGCTCCCCGATCCCCGCATCAGGGAAAAGGCTTTCAAGCTGGCCTACGATCCGGATCCCGAAAAGGAGATCCGCCAGAATATGCTTATGGTCCGTGAATGGTACAAGCAGGTAGCGCTGCCCATATTACAGAAGCGCACGCTTTATTATGAAGCAAAAGGCGGTCTTAAGTGCCACAGCGTAAAGATAAGCTCCGCAAAAAAGAAATGGGGTTCCTGCAGCTCCAGGAAAGATATACTGTACAGCTGGCAGCTCATCTGCCTTTCTTTCTATGAGATAGACTACGTGTGCGTCCACGAGCTGACCCACACCATACATATGGATCACAGTAAACAGTTCTATGCCGATCTGGCCCGCGTCCTTCCGGATTATAAATCAAGGGAAGCCTCGCTGCATGAACACAACGGGATACTGACGCTGATCTGAGTTACGGATCTGCGTTACGGGTTTTCATCGGAAGTATTATCCTGTTCCTGTGCCGGCTGCTCCGTTTCGTTACCGGCCGGATTTTCATCTGCCGGCGCTTCGGTTCCGGTACCTTCCTCTGCCGGCGTTTCCTGCTCTTCGTTCTCCTGAGTTTCCGCTTCCGGCTCTTCCTCTTCAGGCTCTACGTCTTCGGGGAATTTGTAACCGCCGGGGCTTCTCTCCTCATATCTGAACACTTCACGCATTCTGGCGTAATAAGAGAAAAAGTGATATCCGTAGTCATCATATCTCCAGGCATATCCCCAGGGATTTCCGGAAAACGCCACCATACAGTCGGGATGCTTTTCAATATACTCTTCCGATACTTCCTTGCTTATGCCGTTGTCTATACAGCTCAACCTGTCCAGCTTCATATCAGCGATAGGGCTGATATCGCGCACGCCCGTATTACTGATGTTAAGGTATTTTATCGAATCTATCCCGGCAATGGGCGTCAGATCCTTTATCTGCTGGCAGTATACCAGTTCCAGCCAGGTCAATTTGGGACAGTTCTGAAGGGGCGTCAGGTCGCTTACAGTGGATGAAGACAATATCAGACATTCCAGCGCAGGCATATTCGCCACAAAGGAGATGTCGCTGATGCCTTCGTCATGTCCCAGGTCCATATACACCACATCGGTACAGTACTTAAGCGGCCCTGTCATGGCATCCGTTATACCGTGGGTCATGCGTATGATCGGGTCGTCCGTAAGAGCTGTTTTGTTGCCAACATGGACCCTCCAGACCACCTTGATATCCGGATAGTCTTCATTTATCCCGGCCATCACCTCATCATCGATACCACATTCGTCCAGCACAAAGAGGCTGCATTTATTAAGAACAGACAGCGCCTGCCGTATGTTCTCCTCTCCCTCGTTTCCGATCTCTGTGTCTTTAAATTTTATCTCATTATCGGAAAGGGATATCCTCTTATCATACAGGTCAAAGCTGTAAATGAACTGTGCATCCGGCGCCGCCTCCGTAAGCAATGCTACGTCTGTAAGCGCAAGCTGTGATTCCTCTTCGTCTGTCATAAGCCTGATGGTTTCAAGCTCCGGCATATCACGGATGATATCAGCTATCTCCGGTATCTCCTCCGGTGCGCAGTCCGACAGATCAAGATACGTTATGTCTCTGTCATATTCTGTCCCATGTATGAACACAGTTGTTGGAACAGGCTCCGGTTCTTCAGTCGGCTCCGGCTGCGTATTCTCACTCACTGTCTCAGTCACCGCTTCCGTTTCCGGCACCGGTTCTTCAGTCGGCTCCGCACCAACATCAGCGGGCTGCTGTGTTGAGGTACAGCCTCCCGCAGATAATACAAAAACCAATACAGCTGTCAATAATATTCCATGCTTTGCTTTTGACACGTTTCTACCTCTGGCTTTATCAGAATAACAAGCTGCATTATAACATCTCCGGCTCATATATACAATTGAGGACACGGGGACGGTCCTGCTGACTTCACAAAAAAGGCTGCCCGCGCAGGCGGGCAGCCTTAATATTGCAGATTATTTCACATTTACCGTTACCGTGATCGTCTTTCCGTTGATCCGGGTCGTAAACTTAGCCTTTCCTTTGCTGCGTGCATATACATATCCATCTTCATCAATGAATGCGATATCCGGCTTGTTACTCTTAAAGACTACCGCCTGCTCCATAGATTCGTCAAAGCCGATCATAGCTACAGGATCTTCGGACCCGCCAGCCGTCAGTTCAAGATTATACTTATTCTTTCCCTTGGCTGCTTCGGCACCATTCACCGTAATATTCTCAACATAAACTGTTACTGTGTAAGTATCCTCACCGACTGTCGCGGTTACTTCAGCAGTTCCCACAGCATTGGCAGTAAACTTATTCTTCTTAACGCTTACTACAGTCTCATCATCACTCTTCCAGTCATAGTTCTTCAAGCCGGTGAGTTTGACCGTCTTGGACTGTCCGGTAACAAGATGAAGTGTGCGGTTCTTGGGAACAACGTCCTTTTCAGTCACTTTAACGGTGCAGTTATATGCCGAACCATTAATGTAAGCTGTTATCTTGGCACTGCCCTTAGCTACAGCTGTGACATTACCTTCCTGATCTACGGTTGCCACATCAGGTGCTGCACTATACCAGTATACAGGCATATTCTCACTATCATAGATTATAGTGATCTGCTTAGTCGCTCCGGCTTCAAGCGTCATGCTCTTTGTGATCTCGGGCTTAATGACGTATACATCGATCTCTTTAGTACCCTTCTTGATCTTAACAGGGCTGCCGGTCACTTTCTTTGCCATAGCCACACCCTTCTTGCTGATGCTTAAGATCTTCTTATCAGAGCTTATCCAATCCTGGCCTATATTAAACTTCTGTCCCTTAACCAGATAGATCGCGTTGGTATCGTCAGTGATAACCGGCTTGGGATCCAGAGCCGATACTCCGTTATCCGGCACATCCAGCTTTTCCCAGCCTGCATAAACAGTGATATTTTCTGTCACAGGCGCAGTGAAATCATACTTGTTGGTGCATGCCGCTTCCTTATACCAATCTGTGAATCTGTATCCGAAAGCGCTAGGGTCGTTTGCAGGTCTGGCAGCCTTCTGGCCCTTCTCAATTTTCTGAGCCTCAGGCGCCTTACCTGATCTGCCGTTCAGGTCAAATGTAACCGTGACAATATCTGCTTTTTCATCGAGCCACTTAGCATAAACAGTCGTATCTTCGTTGATAGGCGTGGTGAAATCAAATGCTGTTTCTCCGGATGCTTCAGCATACCAGCCAGCAAACTTAAAGCCTTCTGCCTTAGGGTCTGTCGCAGGTTTGGTTGCAGTCTTGCCTTTTTCTACAGTCTGTGCCTTAGGCATATTCTTAGCTGTCTTGCCGTTCGCATCAAAAGTAACCGTATATGTCTTAGGTGTGACCTTTTTACTTACGGTCACGGTACATTCTGCAGAATAGCCGCCATCAAGGCTCGTAGCTGTGATCACGGCAGTTCCCAGAGCCACAGCTGTGACCTTTCCATTCTGATCGACGGTTGCCACTGCTGGGTCCGAACTGTCCCACATTGTATGTTTGTATCCTGCATCGCTTGGAGTAAATATGGGATTCAGGGTCTCGGAACCGCCTACCGCAAGCTCTAACGTATTCTGATCAAGGCTTATTCCTGTTACAGCCTTTAAAAAGCTCCATTTCTGAGCAGGCATGAAATTGCACCAGTGCATCCAGATATTCTGCTTCTCATTTGTCAGACCGTTTACTACATCAAGCACCGCACCGTTATAACGGGACATTATGTAATAAGCTCCCTCACCATCGCTTTTTATCGACCAGGTCTGGCTCGCAACTTCACCTTCAACTACTTTAGGCCAGAATCCGGCATTCTTTAAGGATCCGCCGCCTTCAATATCCAGCAGATAACCGGTAGATTTTTGCTTGATATAATACAGATTACCATGTTTTTCAACCGTATATACCGTATCATCGCTAATACGGTCATTTGTCAGAACCGCATTGGGATAATCAGGGTTAGTTTCACTTCCGGTAGAAACTCCAAGTCCCATGGAACTGTCCAGGCCGGAAATAATATGATAGTCGCCTTCTTCTACCGTATCAGTAGATATCGGGATAAATTTCCATTTCTGGTTTTTGGTATTATTCCAGGGATATGTCTGAACATTTTTCAGGTTATCAGGAGCTGCATTATCTCCTCCTACTACATCAAGTACACAGCAGCCATACTTACACTGTAAAGAATACCATCCGGTACCACGCCCATCTAGATCTGTTTGGGGTTGTATAGACCACATCTGCTGATATTTATTGTTGCTGTATGTTCCCATCCGGACATTAGCTTCCGAATACCCGGATGCCACTTCAAGAGCCATGTTTGTACCCTTCTGGGTAATCTTATAAAAGCCGTTATCCAGATAGGTGACGGTAAATAACCCCATTTCATTATCAAAATTTTTGTATATCTGGACATTAGTTCCGCTAGCGCACGGAATATCATATCCATATACATCCAGACCCGACCACTCTAACTGATTGGCTGTGTCCCATGAAGAGATACCGGTAACTATACGATAGTCACCATCAGGAATCTGCTGACCTGCGCCTTTTTCCAGTATTGGTGGGGTCGGATCTACTGATCCCGGAATATATATATACCCCTGAAAATTACCACGTGCTCCGGAAAGACTACTGGGACTCATAGTCTGCAGCTTGAATGTATATGCCGGCTCATAACTGGATTCGGAATATGTTATTTTACCATCGCTGCCGATATCTTCAACTATTGCTACATGCCCATATCCAGTGCTGGATCCCCAGCACATCATCGCTCCAAGGCGTGGCTCTGATCCTCTTTCAAATCCATCATTATAGTACCACCAGTCACACGCATTACCCTGCCAAACCGGCGGCTTGTAGCCCATGATCTCCCAAGCACGACCATATGCATACCAGGTACAGTTAGCCCCCTTACTGGGATAAGGGTTTCCGCTTCCGTAATACCGCTCGTCACTTGTTGACGGCGCAGTAGTCCTTTTCGTAAACGCCTTATCAATATCCTGCTCTTCGATGTCTACTGATCTGTCATTGTCATCTTCGTAGCCCTCTTCCAGCCCAATACCTGTACGGATAATATCCGTTTCGTTTTCTGCACCAGTTTCCACATCATCACCGGCATACGCTGTAAGAAGCTGCTGCGAGAACGTAGAAAAAAGCAGGCAAACCAAAAGGATTACGGATACTAATTTTCTTTTCTTCATTTTTGTTACCTCTCTCCTTTATATTTATTTATCAGGACTTCGCACCGAACCGGGAATTCCTCCAAATTACTCATGAATTCCCGGCCACAATGCTCAGTCACCAATATTCTATTAAATCATCCCATACCAGCCAGTATCTCTACCGCGCGGTTTATCAACTTGCCCAATGCATGCGTGGGTGGCCAGTTATATACCCCCATAATTACCTTGCCAACTGTTGCGGTCACACCTGTCGCTTTTGCAAAGTCCGCTTCTATACGCCCGACAGTATATTTATCAAAATACTCTCTTACCATCGGATGTATATAGGCCACACACATAAGTACAAATACGATAATTCCGGGCCATATCTGTGTTTCCTGCGCATCATAAACCTTTTGCTTATCTTTTGCCATCAAGATAATTATAAGTTGGATCAACGAAATGACTATAGCCATAAGCGCCATATACACTATCATATAATGTACATAGATCCATTTATCATCTGATATTGTCCAGAAAAACACACAAGCGTACGGAAACAGATAGATGATACCCCAGGAATATGCCATAGGCATTCCGGTTGCCGCCAGTATTATGAGCTCGATCATAGCATATATAAGCCAGCTAAGCAGACCAAGAGCTCCATCTTCCAAAAAAGTATATTTTGAAAAAATAAAAGCGCAATACACTACAAATGGCTGCAGCCAGGCAAAAAGGACTCCGGATGGTATAAACCTGCTAAGTATAATTGCTATAATATAGGCTGCCACTAATGCCACAAAAGGGACCAGCCCGTTTTTTCCAACCGCCTCTATTGATGCCAGAAGCACAATAAACAATATAAAGAATATAACTGGCAGACCAAACGCTTCAATGAATGCATCCCCCACAGGAGACAATCCGCCGCCTTTTATAAATTCAGGTCCGAAAAAACCGTTACGGATAGCATTTCCTCTGTCACTGGAAAACCCGCCGGTACTGTCACGATAAAAAGTCTCTGTACTTCCGTCTTTATGGAAAAAATGAAATCTATCAAAAAAAGACATTTGTCCACCTTCCTGTAGACCAATTTGCCTGTTATGCCATAATCGAAATAAGAAATATTCTGCTATTTTCGAACATATATATTATACAATTCTCATAACATATTTACAAGAAAAAAAGCTGCCCGTCTACGCGGGCAGCCTTATGATATTTTGAGGACAGCAGGGCCGTCCCCGTGTCTTCATTGTGGTATGTACATATACCTTTCCCCAATCATCCAGGACGACAGCAGCTCGAACGAAACTTCATCCAGCCGGTCAGTGTTTATATTGTACATAACTAAGGTTACACGGCTCCACCTTTCTTTATCGGGCAGATCATAGGGAATATATCCCTCTTCAAACCGATAGAAGGTACCGTGGCCATCCATATACATAAAATCGGTCCGACGTTCGATCGACCCGGTATCTACTCACCAGGTTCGGCACACCTTTATGGTGTGGGAAGTTTTAGTTAGTAAATTATAACAAAATGTCATATAATTCTCAACAGGATATTTATTCCCGGCAGGTT
>CAMVRS010000157.1 GCA_947169935.1 uncultured Lachnospiraceae bacterium | reverse complement strand
ATGTTTGCGCTGCCCTTTGTTCTTCCGTAGAGCGTGCCCTTCGTATCTATAAACGCTACAGAGCTCTTACTGCTCTTGAATGCGATGGGCTGGAATATACCGGAAAGATCAAGATCCATGGTCTCACCCTTCTTGATGGATACGGTGTAGTTGGGAGCCTTGCCGCTTAAGCCGGGGATCTTGGGATCTTCAACGATCACCCTCACGGAAAATTCGATATTCTCGCACTTACCGGTCATTTCGGTCTCGCCTGCCTTTGCAGCCACGATCTTGCCCTTTTCATCCTTGGAAGCAATAGTCTGATCAGCTATGGTCCACTCAGGCTGCTTCTTGGTTCCTGTCAGCTTGAACGCCTTCTTAGAGCCTACATTCATATACATAACCTTTTCAACAGGATCCTTCACCATAACGGTAAACTTAAGCTCTGTTCCGCCTCCTGTTGCGGTAAGTGTGGTGCTGCCCACGCCTATAGCGGTAAGCTTGCCCTTATCGGTGATACGTACGATCTCGTCCTCATATACCACACCCTTTGCTTTATCTGCCTTAGGTTCCTGATCCTCTGAACTCCAGCTTGCCTTCTTTGCATTAAAGCCGGGAGCCTTTACGGTAACAGTCTGAAGAGGAGCGATCTCTATAGTATCTGCAAAGGTCTTCGCAGAGGTATCATATTCCTTTACCACTACGGTACATTTACGCATGGAACCGTTCACATAAGCCTGTATTACGGTCTTGCCCTTTCCATAAGCTGTTACATTTCCGTCGGCATCCACAGATGCAACATTAGGATTGGTGCTGGTATAGTAAACATCCAGTGAGCCTGTATCGCTAAGTGTTACAGCCTTTACATCTCCTGCGATCATGTTCACGGATTTCTCTGCAAAAGAAGGTGCCAGAACCTGAACATTAATGCTCTTTCCTCCACGGGATAAGGTTGCAACACCGGCATTCTTTGCCTCTGCCTTACCCTTTCTTACCTTTAAGACCTTCTTGGAACTGCTCTTCCAGTCGGTCTCTGCCAGAGTAAATTTCTGTCCCTTAACAAGTATCAGCGCGGTAGTGTCATTCCCTATTGCAGGCTGGGGATCTGTGGGATCTGCGCCGCCGGGGATGGGATCGGAAGGTCCGGGATCGGGGGTTTCACCCTTCTTTGTTACCTGTACCTGAACCCTGCCTTTTCTGATACCTTCTGACGTCTCTACAGTGATGTATACGGAAGAAATTTCCTTAATACCCTTTACATTACCGTTGCTGTCAACTGTAGCATACGCCTCGCCATCGCTCTTCCATACCAGCTTAGGCGTAGCAGCGCCTTCGGGATATACCTTTATAGTGGGCTCCAGCTTGACGGTCTTTCCGATCTCAACACTGTACTTATCTTTAGGGAATACCACACTGCAGGCACTTTCTGCCAGAACACGATTATCACCGGCCCAGTTATAACCAAGTACCTGTTGTGAACAATTAGTAAGTATCATCTCGCTCTTATCGCTTACATAAAATGCATTGCCGTTAACTTTGGTAACCTTTGTAGCACCACTCAATTCTATAAGGGAACTACAATATTCAGCAAAACTGCCGGGGATCTGACCAACACGATCGGAAAGAGTTATCTTCACCAGACGGGGACAACTACCAAATGCATATGTATCAAAGACCAGTGTACTTCCACCATCTTCAATCTTAACCTCTCCCAGATTTGAGCAGCTTGAAAAAGCAGCATATCCTATAGACTTGACGCCGGCAGGTATTACCAGCACGCCGTCCTTTGTTCCATCATTCATAGCCGTACCTGCAAAAGCATATCCATCAAGTGTTATGCTTCCTGTAGCAGGGAATTTTACCAGCGGTAATGCTTTGCAGCCATTAAACGCTGCATATCCTACTGAGGTAATGGAAGTATTTGACAAATCACTGCTTTTAAGCAAAACATCTCCGGAAAAAGCATCATAGTCTATAGTCGTCAGTTCTGCCGGCCATACTACTTCTTCAAGCAGATCACAGTTACTTGCAAAATAAGGGGATACTTCTGTCACACGGTCGGAAAGAGTTATCTTCACCAGACGGTCATCATTATTAAAAACGCTTTCACCGAATTTGATAGCGCTGCCGCCGTCTATCATAGTAACCTTACCCAGCATAGCGCAGTTTGCAAATGCATTTCCTCCTATCTCTGCAACATTTGCCGGGATCACCAGCTCGCCTGTATTCATACCATCATTCATACAGGTACCATTAAATACAAAATTACCTATGATCAGTGTTCCTTTTTCAGGAAACTTTACAAGCGGAAATGCGGAGCATCCATTAAATGCACTGTATCCTATAGAAGTAACAGCTGTTTTGGACAGATCGGAAGATATCAGGGATTCATCTCCATAAAATGCATAATTAGATATAGTTGTAAGTGCAGCTGGCCAGGTCACCTCTGTAAGCAGTTTGCAATTACTTGCAAAATATTGGGGTATTACTGTGACCCTGTCCGAAAGCTTTATACTGGAAAGACGCTCATCGGCACTGAATACAGAATTTCCAAAATCGATGGTGTCGCTGCCGGAAACTATATCAACTGTTCCCAGCATGGGACAGTTATTGAATGCACCTTCTCCGATCTTTGTTACATTTGCCGGTATCACCAGATCACCTTCATCCGTACCGTTATTCATTGATGTGCGGGAAAAAGCGTATCCGCCTATCTCAAGACTGCTTGATACAGGGAGCTTTACTACCGGCAGCATAGTGCTACCGCCAAAAGCCTGATAACCGATAGAAGTAAGTACCGTATTTGACAGATCAGAGGATTTAAGCTTTATATTTTCATAAAATGCACTTTCTCCTATGGTCTTAAGATTCGCATTCCATTCCACTTCTTCCAGCTGCTGGCATTCACAGGCAAATCTTTCAGGAAGCTCAGGAGTACGTTCCGAAAGAGTGATCTTTGAAAGACGGTCATTATATGCAAATATACTTGTATCCATTTTTATAGATCCGCTGCCACCTGCAAAGGTTACTGTTCCCAGCATAGAGCATTTTGAAAATGCGCCGGGTCCTATATTTGTAACGTTTGCCGGAATAACAAGATCTCCGTTGCTGGTACCCTTTCCCATTGCAGTTTCATAAAAAGCATATCCTTCGATCACAAGCGGATTTGCTGTGGGCAGCTCTATCAGTTCAAGGGCCTTACATCCGCTAAATGATGAATAGCCTATATTCTTAATACTTGAAGGAAATCTGACTCCTTTTATCTCTTTACGGTTACTAAAAGTACTATCGTATATCTCTGTAACCCCGCTGGGAATACTGATATAAGCGAAGTCTCCGGTATACTTGGAAAGCACACCATCCTTGATCTCGCAATAACCGGTGATATCCTGATAATCACCATCCGTAACGTCTGCTTCTTCTGCAGCGGACGCTTCTTCTCCGGCTGCATCATCTTCTGCAGCAGATGCTTCTTCCCCGGCTGTAGTCTCGTCTTCCTTTACGGGCTCTTCTGCAGGCAGATCCTCTTCCGGCTCCTCAGCCTCATCATCTGTTTCAATAGTGGTTTCCGCTACGATTTCTGCTGTCGTATCGGATACTGTCTCTCCTGCAGCATAGACAGGAATGTTTGATGTTACCATTGCGCAGGTCATAAGCAGTGATAACACCCTGTTTAATCTTCTTTTCATTAGGAACCTCCTTGTTAATATAATGCTAACTTTATATTATAAAACAACACACCGCAGAATGATATAGTATAAAGCACGAAAATACAACGATTTCTTCTATATGGAATTTCATTTTTATATATAGTAGAATCTGATACAGATCTTTCCCGGGAGGTAAATCAAATGCTCACAGCAATAAAAGACAAAAGCAGGCAGATAACAGCTGTCAAAACAGGTGATTCTCATACGGATCTGATATCCGAAGCCGGCGTTCTGAGGCTTCAGGCAGTCAGCGAAAATATCATCCGTATCAGGTTCACCGCAGAAAGCAGCTTTAAGGATTCCGAAAAACCGGGACTTCTCCCTTTAAAACCATTCGAATATTTTAATTGTGAGGAAAACGATACCGATATCGTTTTTAAAACAGCCGGTATAACAGCACGGATCGACCGTAACACCGCAGCTCTCAGCTTCTTTGATAAAGACGGGCGCCTGCTCTTAAAGGAGCGTTCAAAAGATCCCCGCTCCCTGGAAGCCTTCGAGGCCACCCGGCTTATGCCCGGCGCCTCCATGCAGAAGGAAAAGATAAAGACAGCAGACGGCGAAAAGGAAGTGATACGCGAAGCTGTGCGCGAAAGTACCGGCACGCTTTATCACTGCAGGACTTATTTTGACTGGCAGGAAGACGAAGCCCTCTACGGCCTGGGCCAGCATGAGGAAGGCTTTATGGATCTACGTGGCAAGACCGTCTATATGCATCAGGCAAACCGAAAGATCGCCATTCCCATGATGGTATCCTCCCTGGGTTACGGGCTCTTCTTCAATAATTACAGCCCCATGATCTTCTCTGATAATGAATACGGCTCTTACATCTACTGCGAGGCTGCAGACGGGATCGACTACTTTATCATAAACGGCGGCAATGCCGACGGCGTGATCCGCGGTTACCGCAGCCTTACCGGAAAAGCCGCCCTGCTGCCCAGATGGGCCTTTGGCTATATCCAGTCCCAGGAGCGCTACGAAAGCGCGAAGGAACTCACCGATACCGTCGGCACTTTCCGTGAAAAGAACTTAGGCGTGGACTGCATAGTCCTGGACTGGCTTTCCTGGCCGGACAATCAATGGGGCCAGAAGAGCTTCGATAAAAACCGCTTTCCCGATCCCGCTGCCATGATGGATAAGCTTCACGAAGATCACGCCCATCTGATGATCTCCATCTGGCCCAACATTTCCGAAAACTGCCCCGACCATAAGGCCTTCGAAGAGGCGGGTCTCTTCCTTCCCGGCAGTAACGTATATAACGCTTTTGATGAAAAGGCCAGAGCCCTTTACTGGGAACAGGTCCGTGAGGGCCTCTATAAATACGGGCTGGACGCCTTCTGGTGCGACTCCAGCGAACCCTATACCCCGGAGTGGATGCACAGGGTAAAGCCCGAACCCTCAAGGATGTATGAGGATTTCGTCCGCCAGGGCAGCGACCACATGCCTTCCGATCTCTCAAACGCCTTTGCCTTCTATCATGCACAGGCACTGTTTGAAGGACAGCGCGGGGAGACAAAAGATAAGCGCGTGCTTAACCTGACCAGGAGCAGTACTGCCGGCCAGCAGCGCTTCGGCACCGTCTTATGGTCCGGCGATATCGAAGCCAGCTGGGCCTGCTACCGCAGACAGATAGCCGCGGGGCTTAACTTCTGCGCAAGCGGTCTGCCCTACTGGACAAATGATATCGGCGCTTTCTTTGTAAAACCCGGAGACAACTGGTTCTGGAAGGGAGACTATGAAAAGGCCGAACAGGATCCCGCTTACTGTGAGCTGTACTTAAGATGGTTCCAGTTCTCTGCTTTCCTGCCCGTATTCCGTGCCCACGGTACAGACTGCCGCCGCGAGCCCTGGAACTTCATGGCCGAAGGCGGTAAATACTATGATGCCCTTTGCAAAGCTATAAAGCTGCGATACAGCCTGCTGCCGCATATCTATTCCCTGGCCGGCAGGGCATGGCTGGAAGACGGCTCTGTCATACGCATGCTCTCCTTTGACTATCCCGGTGATAAGACTGCCCGCGATTGCGGCAGCCAGTTCATGCTGGGAGATAATATGATGATCTGCCCCGTTATTGATCCGGGAGTTACGCAGATGCAGATTTATCTTCCCGCGGGGGACTGGTGTGACTATTACAGCGGCGAACGCTTTAGCGGCGGCCGTTATATCAGCAGGAATGTAACTCTTGATGATATTCCCGTCTTTGTTAAAGCAGGTTCTGTCATACCCACCATGGAACCCGGAGAATGGTCGTATACCGGCTCTCTGGCAGATTCGGATATTGAGCTGATCTTCCGTATCTATACCGGACGCGACGCCGAATACCTTCTCTACGATGACGCCGGGGACGGCTACGGCTACGAACAGGGCGAATACACCCTTACAAAGATCCGCTGGAATGATGCGGAAAAGAAAGCTGATCTGAACGGCGTAAAGGGAAAGACAGAGCTTTTCTGATATGCCACAATCAACGCAAACCCATAAGCAAGATATGAGCTTGCAATTTACACAACCGTATGACATTATAAAAACATCTTTCAGATAAATCCAAGGAGGAAAAGAAATGTCCGAGCATTTTTGTACCAATCCCATTATCAGAAATATCTACACGGCAGATCCCGCGCCCATGGTCTACGGCGATACGCTGTATCTCTTCACCACACATGATGAAGACGAGCTGGTCAACAACTTCTATACCATGTACGACTGGCGCTGCTTCTCAACAAAAGATATGGTCAACTGGACCGACCACGGCGTAGTATTTTCGCTGGATGACATAGAATGGGCCGACGACCGCGCATGGGCGCCCCAGGCTATCGAGCGTAACGGCAAATTTTACCTTTACTGCCCCGTTCATAAGACTAACGGCGGTATCGCTATCGCAGTAGGTATCTCCGATTCACCCACCGGTCCTTTCAAGGATCTGGGACATCCCCTTGTTTACGAAGGGGACGGGGACTGGAACGATATCGACCCCACCGTTTATCTCGATGATGACGGCAAGGCTTATCTGTACTTTGGAAATCCGGAGCTGCGCTATGTTGTATTAAACGAGGACATGATCTCCTATGACGAGACTATAGGCGTTCAGAAGATCCCCATGACTGTTGAGTCCTTCGGAAAGGGCAGCCACCAGACCGGAACTACTTACGGTGAAGGCCCCTGGTTCTATAAGCGCAACGGCATCTACTACATGGTATTTGCAGGCTTCGCAGAGGGCGAGCACAGAAACGAGCACTTCGGTTATTCCACCTCGGATTCACCCACAGGCCCCTGGAAATACAGAGGCGTACTTATGGAAGAAGGCCCCTGCTTCACAAATCATCCCGGTCTCTGTGACTTTAAAGGACATTCCTACCTCTTCTATCACACAGACGAACTGCCCGGAGGAAGCCTCTTCCACCGCAGTGTATGTGTTGCCGAATTCACTTATAATGAGGATGGTACGATCGATACGATAGAGAAGTGCAAGGGCGTTAAGGGAATCTAAACGCCCGGCACCTTCGGATCACGGTCAGAGTTTATCGGAATCCAGTATAATTGTAAAAGGTCCGTCGTTAATAAGACTTACTTTCATGTCCGCGCCGAATTCGCCCTGTTGGACGACCGGCACGGACTTTTTGCATTCTTCGATAATGTATTCGTAAAGAGCCTTTGCCATATCGGGGGCACCGGCATCCGTAAAGCCCGGGCGGTTGCCGTGCTTACAGTCCGCATAAAGCGTAAACTGCGATATAAGCAGAAGCTCCCCGCCCACGCTGTCCAGTGAAAGATTGGTCTTACCGTTTTCATCTTCAAATATGCGCAGTCCCAGCATCTTTTTGACAAGCTTGTCAGCAGTCTCTTTTGTATCCGTCTGCCCCACGCCTATCAGTACAACAAAACCTTTTTTGATGCTGCCGCATATTTTTCCGTCTATGGCCACACTGCCTTCGGTGACTCTCTGAATTACAAATCTCATTATCCCAAATTACGGCGTCATGGTGATTATCTTGCCGTTCTCATCATACTTAAGTTCCATGTACTTAACGTTACGTCTGTGGTTGATGCCGTTTGAAAGCTCACAGTCGTGATAGAAGAGATACCACTTTCCGTGATACTCAACGATGGAATGATGAGTGGTCCAGCCAAGTACGGGCTCCAGTATCCTGCCCTGATAGGTGAAAGGTCCGTAAGGGCTGTCGCCGGTAGCGTAAACCAGGTAATGGGTGGTACCGGTGGAATATGAGAAATAGTACTTTCCGTTATATTTGTGGATCCAGGGATCTTCGAAATATCTGCGGTCTTCATCGCCGGCACGCAGCTCTTCACCGTTCTCATCAAGGATCTTGATGTGCTGCATGGAACCCTTGAGTTCCTTCATGTTATCAGCCAGCTCGCAAACCAGGGGGCCTACCTCGGGCTCGTCCTTTGCATTCTCACCGCCGTTGGGATCGAAGCTGCCGGTCTTCCACTTCTCCAGCTGGCCGCCCCAGAGACCGCCGTTGTAGATATAAGCCTTTCCGTCATCATCCATAAGGATTGCGGGATCGATGCTGTAGCTGCCCTTAATATAATCGGGCTCTGCCTTGAAAGGTCCTTCAGGCTTGTCGCTTACAGCCACGCCTATACGGAAGATGCCTTCCTTATCGCGTGCAGGGAAGTACAGATAGTACTTGCCGTCCTTGCATACGCAGTCGGGTGCCCACATCTGCTTGCTTACCCAGGGGATGTCCTTCATGTGAAGGGCTTCGCCGTTATCAACACATTCTGCTTCAAGATTATCAAGGGAGAGTATATGGTAATCCTCCATCCGATACTCATCGCCCTCATCATTATCCTCGCCGTCGTGAGGCAGGTCGTGTGAAGGATAGATGTAGATCTTGTCATTAAACACACGGGCTGAAGGATCCGCCGTAAAAATGTGTGAAACCAGGGGTTTTTTCTGTTCTGCCATATCGTTTCTCCTTTTCATTATTATAGAATTTACATCACTGCCTCTGATTTTAGCGCAGGCAGAATAGAGCGTCAAGCTAATTAGTTGTTAGCCACAAGCCATTTATTGCGGGGTTGAAAATATAGAAAAAAACATATATTATTGTAGTGTCATCCTGAGGAGCGAAGCGACGAAGGATCTTTAAAAGATTATTCGCTTCGCTCAGAATTACAGAGTCACAAAAAGGGGTGTTATCATGGGGTTATTCGATAAGTTCACAGGTAAATGTCCTGCGCTGGAAGATGTACTCTTCCGCATGGAGTCCAATATTTCCAATAATTATAAGGATGCCGCCCAGGCCAATCTGAAGGAACTGGCGGAGAAATATGAACAGCTCCTTTCGGAGGGAAAGCTTAATGACAAGCAGAAAGCCCGTTATTCCGATCTGCTGGCAACCTATAGCGAAAGAATGAAAAAATTCACTCATAAGGACCAGACTCCTTACTGGACAAAGTGATATGAAGATAAAAGAACTGAAATATTCCAATACAAATACTTATCTGATAGAGGGAGAAAAAGGCAATCTCCTTTTCGATACGGGCTGGGCCGGCACGTTCCCGCAATTCTGCAAGACGCTTAAGGAACAGGGACACAGCGTGCAGGATATCGACTATATCCTGATCTCCCATTTCCATCCCGATCATTACGGTATCGCCGAAGAGATAGCGGAAATGGGACCCACTATCATTGTCATGGATGTGCAGAAGGATTACATCCACTTTATGGATTACGTATTTCAGAATGAGGGAAATATTTCCTTCAGACCGGTAAATGACAGCAAAACCCGCCTGCTGGATATCAAAGACAGCCGCTCTTTCCTTGATAAGCTGGGAATAAAAGGCGAGGTCATCCATACTCCGGGACACAGTGACGACAGTGTTTCCCTGTGGCTGGATGAAGGCGCGGTGCTGGTTGGCGATCTGAATCCCTTATACGAGCTGGAACTGCATGAAGGCACGAAGATCTATGAAAGCTGGGTAAAGCTGATGGGCATGGATCCCGTTATCGTATATTACGGACATGCAAAGACCTTCAGGATAAAGGA
>CAMVRS010000156.1 GCA_947169935.1 uncultured Lachnospiraceae bacterium | reverse complement strand
AAGGGAAATTTTCTGAACAGGTATTGAAAACGGCAGGAATTGGTGCTGATCTAAGCGTAAGAATCCGGAGGATAAAAAGGTAATGAAGGAAGCTTTAAAAAGAATAGTTGATGCCTTTCATAAATATAATTCGGAACACATGGCGGCTCAGGCATTTGGCCTTAGTGAAGATATTGTTTATGATGTTCTCGTGATCGCCCCCAGTTTTTCGCCGTATAAACTGCATATGGAAGAGAACTGCAAGGTTACGATCCTTAAAGAGGGCGCGTATATTGCGGGATATCTTGTGGAAAAAGATGGACTGAGTATTGCCTGGATCAAGATTGGGTCATCCGCAGGTAATCTGATAGATCACCTGGCTTTATGTGCAGAATTATCATTCAAAAGAATGATTTTTATCGGCGCTGTCGGAGGACTAAAAGAAGATATTCATTTAGGAGATATCTGCACTCCGTCATATTCCATATCGGGAAGTTACGCGGATGCCTATCTTATGAAGGGATCAATTCGTGAGAACATGCTTTTTACAAAGGTTTTTCCTGAGGAACAGTATGTCGAACACGTCATTCAAGTCGGGAAAAAGAAAGGCTATGATATCAGGAAGGCCAGCGTATTTTGTACTCCTTCCGTAGCACTGGAGTATACGCATTTGGATGAGATCAAGGCTTTTGATACGGATCTGATCGAGATGGAAACAAGTTCTTTTTACCTGATGACGGAATTGTTCGAATTACCGGGAATTGCTCTATTGGTAGTATCTGATAATTCGGCATCAGGAGTCGCGTTAGTGGGACGTACTCAGGAGCAGCAACAGCAGTATGATTTCGGAAGAAACGTGGTATTGCCTGATATGATATTATCGTTGGCGGCAGAGTAATTTGATATGAATGGTATGGCTGCAATGGTCTGATGAAGCCAGGGATCAGGATAATTCTTCAGTAGAAGAAATCATTGATAATCTGAACAAAGGACTTAGATTAGTCTTACAGACGATTAAACCACAAGCTGCCACATAGATATAAAGTGGCACAGGCTTCCGGCCATTACAAAGAGATGGAAGATCTCGTGTGAACCCCAGAGGGATCCGCGGGAATTAAAACTAACGAGCTTCAGCGCGTAGATAACGCCGCCTATGGTATATATGATACCTCCTGCCAGGAGCCAGCCAAAAGCGGCTTTGCTGATAACGGGGATTAGCGTGGGCATGGCGAAGACTACTACCCAGCCCATGCCGATGTAGATAACCGAAGAGAGCCATTTGGGGCAGGTTACCCAGAAAAGCTTAAAGAGCATTCCGGCTATGCCTATGGCCCAGACTGCGGCCAGCAGTATCCTTCCTGTCGCACCCATGGCGCAGATGCATACGGGAGTATAGCTTCCGGCTATCAGGACAAAGATCATCATGTGGTCGATTCGTTTGAATACCATCCCGGCTTTTCCTGTGAGTTTGACAGCATGGTAAGAGGCGCTGGCGCCGTAGAGCATGATCATGCTCAGCATAAAGACTGCCAGGGAGATAAGACCGGACCTGCCTACGCCATGATCTGCAGCATGTATCAGCAGAAAGGGCGATGCAAATACGGCTGCCACGCAGGCCAGGGCGTGGGTCAGGCAGCTCACAGGGTCCTTGAGCAGGCTGCGCAGGTCGGGAATTTTAATATTATCATCATTAATATTGAGTGCCGGTGTTAACGATGCATTAACCATAACATCAATACCTCCATAACGCTAGAACGGTTTTTGAATAACCGATTAAGCTTATGATAGCCCATATAATATATCCTGTCAAGAGTTCTTGAAAAACTTATGAAAGATATGTTGAATCCTTATGTGAAAATGTGGTAAACTTATGCCGTAGACGGATGCTGAAGTATGAGTCATCCTGAGCAAGAATACTATAGTACGTGTCATCCTGAGCGAAGCGAAGGATCTTTATACCTTGGAGTTTTAACATGACCATAGAATTCGAATTACCAAAATACAGCGAAATACCGGGCGTCGGCCTGTTCCTGGAGCAGGTCTCCAAGTATATCAACGAGATACTGGCGCCTCTTGGAGAAGCGGAGCTTACGGGCTCCATGATCAGTAACTATGTGAAGAAGGGCATAGTCGATAATCCCGTCAGGAAGCAGTACAGCCGGGACCAGATAGCCTATCTCATATATATTGCCATGGCAAAGAACGTGCTGTCTTTAGAGGATATTCGTACCATGCTCAGGCTGCAGAAGGAAAAATGCGACGCGCAGACAGCCTATGAGTATTTCCGTGAGGAATTCCCGGCAGTGCTCAAGGCAGTATTTGAGAACAAGGGTATTTCGGCCAAGGATTCGGGATCGGAGCTTAAGCAGCTTTCGAAGAACATTTCGATCACCATAGCCCATAAGATATATCTGGATATGGAATTTAAGAGGTTATCGGAAAAATAATGTCTGAAGGTATAGTATAAATGGATAAGGAATTAAAACAGCTGATAGAATCCGATATGAAGCGTGTCTACGATCTGCCGCTTTCATCTAAAGAGAAGTTCTTCTTCCCCCTGCAGATGAAGTATCTCAGACTGTGGAGAAAGGCAGCTTATTACAGAAAGAAGGGAGGCTTAAGGGGCAAACTCCTGGCTCTTAAGCTTGAGAAGCTGACAGAGCGGACGCATATACTGATCCCGCCGGAAGTAAAAGCGGGCCCCGGTCTGTATATAGGACATCTTGGCCGTATAATAATCCATCCTGATGCAGTGCTTGGAAAGAATGTGAATCTTTCTACAGGCATCACCATAGGCCAGGCAAATCGCGGAAAGAAAAAGGGCACGCCTGTGATAGGTGATGATGTCTGGATAGGTACGAATGCAGTGATAGTAGGCGGGATAAAGATAGGCAGTGATGTGCTTATCGCGCCCGGCGCCTACGTGAATTTTGATGTGCCGGATCATTCCATAGTCATGGGCAATCCCGGCGTTATCCATCAGAGCGATAACGCTACGGAGGGATATATTAACAGGAAGGTTTAAGGCTTAAGGCTTCGCAGAGTTTTGCCTTCATGGCGTCGCGGGAATATACTTCCTTTCTTAAACGTGCATAGTCCTTTCTGGCTTCCTGAATATCCAGGATATCATCCGACGCCGTATAAAGTGAATTGCCGTCGGATTTCAGATCTTCCCATTTTTCAAAACCTATACCGTCTATGCCGTTGCCGTTAAGAACGTCGCTGTAGCTGACGGGTACGGTATCACAAAATAGCGCCTCCTGTAAAACACCGGAGGTCTGGGTGTTGTACTGAGTGGGTGCATAGGGCAGTACCACATAGGCGCTCTCACCCATAAGCTTAAGATATTCTTCACGGGAGAGGTATTCGTCACGTATAGTTATATTTTCACCGGCAGCAGCTTTCAGCTTTTCCAGTCTTTCCTTATCATAAAACCTGCCTGCTATGATCAGCGGATATCCGATCTGAGTAAAGCGGTCCACCAGTTCTTCTATCTGTTTTTCGGATCCCTGAGTACCAAGGCATACAGCCTGACGCAGTCTCGCGCCCCTTCTGCAGGGAGCATATTCGGTTTCATCACAGTAATAATCAGGTATAAAAACATAAGGGACATTCTTGAAGGTAAAGCTCTTTCCGGCGGAGATTATCAGACTCATATTGGTCTGGGCGATCTCGAAGATCTTCTGCTTTATCTTGCCAAGGAAACCTGTTCCGAATTTTTCCATAAAGAGCGTGCAGACAATTCTTTTATTTCCGTTTCCGAAGAGTGCCAGATACAGCATAAGATAGAACTCCGTATTAAAGAACCATACCGTATCGGAGTCGGACTTAAGTGCGATCTTTATGTTGGAGAACATACGTATCTTATTCCAGATCTTCTGAAAAAAAGAATTATCTGATTTCATAAGTATGCTGTGGGGCAGGACTTTTGCGTTCTGTCGGCCTGCTTCGCTTGTGGCTTTTAATATGCAGCGGGGCGCCAGTATCCTTATATCGAAGTCCCCGGCTGTCAGTGCAGCATACTCTCCCAGGACCTTGGGTGCGTGTCCCACGGCCTTACCTTCCGCATCATGTCTTCCCTGATATTCTGCCAGTACCAGTCTGTCCAAAATTTGTCCTCCAAATTATTCGCTGTTCGATTGTCCTTCGTTGTCCCGAGTATCCTGCTCTGTTCATCAGAACATTTATCCCTGTCATTCAGAGCATCCTGTTCCTGTCATTCTGAGCGAAGCGAAGAATCTTTTACATCGTGAAATTATATCATAAAAAGCTGCTTATATACAAAAATTTCAGATGATGATAAAATAAAAAAATCTCTTTTTATAAATGTGTGTCTGATGCAAAACTAAAAAGGCTATGGCGGTAAAAATAGAGAAAACATGGAAAAATACCGCCGTATATTGCCGAGATTAACGAAAAACAAAGGGCTATGGCAGTATAAGTAGAGAAAAGCAGGAAAAATACCGCCGGGAGTTGCCGAAATTTGTAAAAAATAAAGGATTATGGCGGTAAAATGAAGGAAAACACAGAAAAATACCGCCGGGAGATAATTATGAAAAAGAAAATCGTAAATATGCTGATAATGACATCGGCCGTCGCAATGCTGGCGGCATGCACAGATAACGGAGGAGAAAGCCGCGGCCAGTATACAGAGCCGGAGGATGTAACCGTGGCTCCGGATAAACCGGCGGATCCTACGCCTACAGAGGCGGAGCCGGAACACGAACCTGTATCAGCAGGGCCTGCCCATATCTTTGACGAGGAATTCAAAAACGGCGAGGTGGAAGGCCAGGGAACACAATTCGTCCGGGTAGGGCGCAAGGTTTATTACCGTGTTATAGCTCCCGAAGGATGGCCGGATACAGCGATATTCGGAGAATACCTGTATAACGAGAAAATGGACGTGCCTTCGTCCCTCTGGGTGTATGATCTGGATGATAACAGCTATGAAAAAGTTATGGATATAGAAGGCTGGGGAAATATGTATGCCGGTGTTCAGGGACTGTTTATTTCCGACGGCAAGAATGAGATCTCTGTCATCGATCCCGTAAACAAGACCCAGACACCATATGTGGAGGGAAGACTTATCACGGATGTGTCCGATGACGGAACGCTCCTTATGACAACGAATTATGATTCTAACTATCACCAGCATGGTCAGATATGCAGGGACGGAGAGTACATCTGCTATACTGCAGAGGAAAACAACAGCATAGTATTCTATGGCCTGGCCGGTGATGATATGATAGCGCTCTATCATGAAAGCCGCTCTGATGAATATGAGATGGTCTCTTATCAAAACAGTATCATGACCAGCCTCGGTACCCTGACACTGCCGGGAGACATGATGTCACCGTATCCTGAATTGATAGAGTATAAAGCAGAGGGCGATCAGGCTTATATCACGGTGGGTTATTATGAAGGTTCAGGACATTTCCTTGCCCGCTGGGATGCCTACAGCATGACTGCCGGTGAAGAGGACAGTCTGGTACTGCTTGATAAGGAAGACAGGGACTTTACAAGCGACTTTACAAGCGATGAGACAGAGCCCAGGATGCTCATAGATAATGGAGATGTATATTTTTATGATGTGGCTTCGAATAGTCTGGGGCTGAGTGAAAAGTTTTACGGTGATCTGGTCTATTATGACAGCCCGTTCGGTGCATCGGTGGTCAAACGTTATCTTGTAGATGAACTGGCAGGTGAGACTGAATGGGATGATCAGTTATTGCAGGCCGTGGTGCTGGATAATACGGCATTTGTGATCACCGCTACCGGACATCATATCCCTTCGGATGATATAGGATGGAGATATTCCTATGCTCCTATAATGGTTGAATATATGGCTATTCCATTCGGACCGGATGTGGAAAAGGATAAGAACGGGGTTCCGGTAAATTATGAATTCCTGACCACAATAGATGTTAACCATCTGGATAAGGAAGAAGCAGATGAGCTTACAGGTACTGACTGGGATCTGTATTCCTATGAAGTGGAGGGAAATTATGAGCTGGCATATTCTGATACTTACCAAAAACACCTGCGCTTTGAGGAAAACGGTGATATCACTTTAACCGAAACAGATACTTCCACAAATAAGACCGAAACCTTTACGCTTGTACGTGAGGATGACGGGGATTACGATCCCGCTTATATCACATACAAACTGGACAGGAAAAACGGATCTCCCGAAAACTGGGTAATGATATATCTTATAGGCGACCACCTGGAATTCTCTGTTGACTGGCAGTACAGTGACGGAACCTACGGCGGCTGCAACTACGTATTCCATCCGGAATTCAACGGCTGAGCAGATCCCCGTGTCATCCTGAGCGGAGCGAAGGATCTTAATGCACCTGGCTCCAGTCGCTGATACCTATGGTCTGCAGCGCCTCCGCTTCATAGGCGGCTTCCTGGGCGCTGCCGGTTCCCAGATTGTTATATACATCCATGACACTGGGAGGATAAGTGAAAACATAGTCCTGTGAGTATTCCATGAGTTTTACCAGGCTGTTTCTCTGTCCCATCTTATAGGAAGCCACAAGAGCGGCTCTCTGGGAAGCTTCGTCCGGATACTGTGAGATACCTACTTCGCTGGCTATCATGGTCCTGGTATTACCGTTATAGAGCAGTTCTGCTCTCTGCATATAATTGGTGATTATATGCATGTTCTGGAAGGTTACCATATGTCCGCTGGCTACCTCGCTTGCATAAATGGGATCGCGGGCAGAGCCTACATTCCAGAATGCCGCATAGTCAAGAGGCACGGTATGGGGATGAAAAGCCAGGCTCCAGTTTATATTTCCGCCGGCACAGATAAGCCGGTTAAACTCATCTATAAAATCCTTTGCATCCATGAACTGGTACATTTCGCTGTTAGTCATGTTTCTGTCCCAGCACTGATCGATACAGATAAATACCTGGGCGTCCGCGTTTACACTCTTGATGGCGTTATACGCTACCCTGAATACCTGCATGTATTCCCTTACATACTGCTGGTTGCCGCAGTATGCGACGTAACACCATTTTCTTACATTCAGCTCATTTCCGATTATATATGCCTGGGTTCCGGGCATGGTTCCCACCTCACGCATAGCAGCGATCAGGGCGTTTACGCCTGCGGCATTGCTGGCGTTAAGCATATACTGCATGACTTCGTCGGGGGGATAGGTATCTGCGGTATTTGCCAGAGGATGTCTGAGCACCGGATTCTCACCGTAATTACAGATCTGCATGATAGGCTTTGCGGCGCCTTTGCGCTGTACATCCCAGTTTGTGAATATGCCTGCCATATCTTTTTTGCTGGCGGGATACTGTATCAGACCATGGGTTCCGGAAGCGGTCTTTTCGGGATTGGTGATGTACTGGGGTTCCCCGTTCATGGAAAGAACTCCGTCTTTTTCAGAGGCGTATACATATTTGCAATACAGACCGGGGATATCCCTGGCGGTCATGGGGAAAGCGACAGAAGGTCTTTTACGGGCTTCCGTTTCTGCCACCTTGCGGGCGCCGGTACCGTTAATATCATATTCATAAGGGGCCATCTGATATACATAAAGGGTCCCGTCGTCGGAAGAAGGCGTCTCCGGGAACTCGGCTGTCAGACGTATGGTCGATGCATCCGTCAGTATGCAGCCTACTTCATAATCTAAAGAAGGATCCGGCGTGGGTGTGGGAGCTAAAGTAGGCGTAGGAGCCGGCGTGGGCGTAGGAGAGGGCGAAAGCGACGACACCGGTGCAGCCGTTACATCCAGCTCCACTATATGCATATCGCCCTGTGCAAGATACTCTTTTTCTTCCACAGTGCTGCTCTTTTCCAGAACTTCGATCTCTTCTTTATAATCAGCCGAAAGGATCACTCCGCTCACG
The DNA here is from genome assembly GCA_947169935.1 of uncultured Lachnospiraceae bacterium. GTDB lineage: Bacteria > Bacillota > Clostridia > Lachnospirales > Lachnospiraceae > NK4A136. The sequence goes on along the minus strand of CAMVRS010000156.1, from coordinate 1,889 downwards.
ATAGCGAAGATGACCGCCGCAGCCATCAGTATTGTAATAACAGGAAATAAAAACTTTCTAATTTTCATGATCTACCTTAGTATAATATGAATTTGCGCACATAGCGTATCGTATCATAGAAAACCTGTACTGACAAGCACATTATATAGTGGTGGTGACCGGGCAGTGTATCAAAAGAAGGCAGCCTTCTTTTGAGGATAAAGAAAGTTGGAGTCTATCATGTTAAGCCTGGGTAAGGATATTGACAGATATTGAAAATAATATTATATTTAGTATGTAAAATGATATCAAATTTGATACTTTTTTTTGGAGGTGGAATATGGTAGCAGTTAAGGGAACAACCGTAAAGAATGATTTTAAGAATATATGCGACCGGGTTTTTAAAGGAGAGGTATTTATTATATCGCGTCCAAAGAATGAAAATGTTGTGATGGTTTCGGAACGTGAGTATGCAGAGCTCGAACGAATAAGAAAGAATGCGGAGTATCTTGCTAAAATCGACAGAGCTATAGCTCAAAAAAAAGCCGGAACCATGAAGGAACATGAACTGATCGAGGATTAAAGCTTATGAAGAAGCTATGGGGCGATGAAGCCTGGGAAGACTACTTATATTGGCAAATAAATGATAAAAAGCTGATCAAAAAAATAAATGATCTGCTGAAAAGTATTGAACGTGAAGGCGTTATGAAAGGGATAGGAAAGCCTGAACCGTTAAAGCATAGAAAAGGTTATTCAAGGCGTATTACGGATGAACACAGACTTGCGTACGATGTTGAGGATGGCGTATTGTATATTTATTCGTGCAAAGGTCATTATGATGATTGACAGGTATCGATTATTATTATGAAAAAACAAAAACTGATTTTTATAATAGGTACATTGGCATTAACCCTGGCAGCGTGTGAGGGAAAGGGCGGGAACGATCCGAAGCCCGGACCGGAAGAGACGGTAAATGTTCCGGATGACGGAGAGGACGATATGTTAAGCCCAATTGATCCCCATGCGGCAGAATATGAAGGCTTATGGTCCTGCGGGGACTATAATATATGGATAAGCGCCGAAGATATGGGCATAAAGGCGAAAGTAGAGTATAAACAGGATGGATATAATTATATTACCTGGATTTTCTCCTGCCTGTATGAAGAAGAGACATCATCCTTCACCGATCCCGGATATGGTATAAAAACCATATCGAAGTATGATGACGACGGAAATATGACATCGGAGGAGATAGTTTCCGAGCAAGAGGGGTGCCGGCTGACCATTGATAAAAAGGGCCTTATGACCTGGAAGAATTTTAATGAAGAATTTGCTTCCGGTCTTAAGTTTGAGAAAAAGTCTGACAGTGCTTATTCAATGTGGGAAGATACGGATGAAGCTGCTCTTCTGAAGCAGTTTCCCGATGGACTTTTTAAAAATCCCGATGGATCTGTGGTTGAACGGTATGCAATACTTGACGCTACGCAGCCCAATGAAGACGTTTCCCCGCTGGTTGAGATGGCCTTTGAGCTTGACGGCAGGGAATATACCGCGCGTATGCAGCAGGGAAGTGATGTTGAATGGGATATATCCGGTGTGTTTGTCTTCTGGGCTGTGGAAAAAGATGTAAAGCTTCCCGGCTGGGGAGACGGTGTTAAAGCTAAGTATTATAACACCGTCGAAGCTGATTCTGCAGAGGCGCTTCTGATCTGGCATGATCCGTCCACGTCTTCACAATACTCTTTGTATTATTCCAACCCGGAGGGTAATCTGGACGATATCGACCTTATCAGAGTTGCTGAAAAAATGTATCGGTGAACCCGGGTTCACGCCCTTCCCAGCTTTTTAATGCTCTGTGATGCTATAATAAAAGTGGACACGGAATGGTAGAAAAAAACTCTTAATGTATT
>CAMVRS010000155.1 GCA_947169935.1 uncultured Lachnospiraceae bacterium | reverse complement strand
ATTTCCTTGTGAAAGAGGCTTATGATTATATTGAAAAGTATCAGGAAAGAAGCGGCGATCCTGCCATATCCAATACGGGCAGGATACTGGGAAGCCCTCTGGGCAGGCATGCATCTACGGCGGAGAGTGCCAGAAACAAACAGCGTTTCGAAGAAGAATACCGCCGCAGGAAACAGAAACATAAAGAAGAAATGAAGGAAGAACTGAAGCAGAGACAGGATGAGATGGCTCGTACCAAAAAGGAACGGGAGATCTTAAATGAGATAAGAATGATACGTCTGGCGCAGGCTATAAGAATGGCAATGTCAGGCTATGGTGAGGAGACCAAGTAATGTCGGTGGATCTGAGGGAATCCCTGTATAAGATAAGCTTAAACTATGTGAAGAAAGAGCCTTATACAGGCAGTTTCGGCGATCAGCGCTTTAAACTTGAGAAATTTGTTCCGGGTGAAGATGCGGAAACGGTGCTGCGCCTCTGGCTGTGGCCCGGGCCTTTATGTTTTGAAAAGACCGAGGAAGAAAAAAGATCCTTTATTGATTATTCCATGGATCAGGCGGGGCTGGATGCAGCCGTTGACCGGCTGATGGAAATGCAGGAGGAAGTAAAATGAAAAAAAGCAGGAGCATACACAGTAAGACGCGTTGTCTGATGATCATTGCTTTTTCGATCATGGTGGTTTTTTCCGTTGTGATCAGTTATATTTTTTATTCCAATCCCACATTACAGGGCGGCAGCGGCGATCCGCAGCTGGATCGCAAGATATTCTTTATGGTATTTATCGGAGCTGAGGTGATCGCTGCGGTATTGCTTGCTTTTGTGGGAACTGTCTTTATAGATGCTTTTATCACCAAGCCCATAAAAAGACTTACAAAGGCTATTGAATCCATAGAATACGGTAAGGCAGAGGATTATGATGAGCGCGACAGCAAGCAGAGCCGCCTGGCCCTTAAAAATCTGGGAATAGATTCCGGTGATGAGGTTGAGGAGCTTTATCATGCGATTCAGAAGTTCCAGGTGGATACCTCCGAATACCTGCTGGATATACGCAAGGGCAGCTGGGAAGAAGAACATGATGCCATGACCATGCTGGATAATAAGGACAAGTTTGATAAGCGGGCTGTTGATGTCTATCCGTTCGTTAATAAGCTTTATATTGCCAGCATGAATATAGTTAACCTCCATGTGGTAAACGAAAGACTGGGCGCAGAGGCCGGAGACAGCATACTTACCAAGGTGGCCAGGGAGATGCGGCGTATCAGTTCTGACAAGGTTCACACTTACCGTATAGTGGACGACCACTTCCTTATGGTGCTGATCGAATTTTCAGAAAATGATGCCATTGATTTCATTAACCGCTGGGTTAAGCGTGTGGGGCGCCTTAACCGCGAATCCGATAATTTTGAAGTGAGACTTGCCTGGGGTGGTGCTTACGGCGAGGGCGAACTGGATGTCGAAGATATCTATAAACATGCAGATACAGAGATGTACATCAACGAGATAACTTTGAAAAAACAGCTGGAAGTGAAGTATTAATGCGTATAGACCGGATGGACAAACTGGACAGGATCAATTTTTATCAGGCCATGCACTCTAATCTTGTGAAGTGGTGGACTTTTAATATGGTCGATCCTGACGATCTGATAGAAGAGAATGAAGAAGATCTTCTGCCTGTATCGGATGACTACGATGCCGATGCAATGGCGGAAGAGCTGCTGGCTGATGCGCTGGGCGAGGATGCGGATACATCTTTCCCGGGGGCTGCGAATATGGACTTTGGATTCAATCATGACGATATAGCTGCGGCTCAGAAGGCCTTTTCCGAAGATGCGGGACTTGATCCCGAAGCTGCGGCTGCCGCAATGGAGATCTTTAACAGACTGCAGGCAGAGGCGGCTGCGGATGAAGCTGCCAAGCAGGCGGAGATAGAAACTGCACGCGCGCTGGCGGATTCGACATTTAATTGATATGAAACACGGAATATACAAGAAAAAAGCAGAAGAACTTATAAACGACAAAGGAAAGCTCAAACGCTTTTCCGAAGGAGCCAAGTCCTGGCTTGTAAAGTTTAAGGATGTGCCCCTGGCAGGGAGCACTGCCCAGGATCTTATGGATATGATAGACCTGGTCAATGATTATGCGGATGGAAAGTATACGGCTATACCTAAGCGCTTTCTGGCAGCTATACTGGGAGCGCTTTTGTATGTACTGAGCCCCATAGATCTGCTGCCTGCATTTATCGATGATATCCTGGTAGTCGGCTTCCTTATGGACAGGGGAGTCGGAGCCGAGCTGAAGAAATATAACGAATGGAGAAATACACGTGACGCGGGAACAGATAAAGAGATCTAATCTGGATACTCTGGCGGCCTATCACGAAGGCTTAAGGAGGGATCCGGAGCTTCGCACACTCTTTTTTGAGCTTACCTTAAAGTGCAATGAGCACTGTTTCCATTGTGGGAGCAGCTGCAGCGATAATATGCCGGATGGCCTGGAACTTGAACGGTACAAGGCCATTCTTGATGAGGTAAAAAAGAATTTCAAGAAGAAACCGATGATAGCCCTTACCGGCGGGGAACCTCTTCTTTATAAGGATTTCTTCCCTCTGGCGGAGTATATCCATAAGCTTGGCTTTCCCTGGGGGATCACCAGCAACGGTACGCTTATTACAAAGGAAGTTGCGCAGCGCATGAAAGATACGGGCATGCGCAGCATCTCTTTGAGCATTGACGGCGTGAAGGAGACCCACGACCGTTACCGCGGCATGAAGAACGCCTATGAACTGGGCATGCGCGGAATACAGAATCTGATAGATATGCAATGCTTCAATGTTATGATCACCACCGTGGTAAACCATGAAAATATAAAAGAACTGGATGCCCTTTTTGAGATCTTTGATAAGATGGATTTTAATGAGTGGAGGCTTACCGGGCTTGAACCCATAGGCCGCGCGGAAAAGGCAGTAAATATGCATCTTACCGCGGATGATAACAGATATCTGATGGAATTTATCAAAAAGAAGAGAGAACAGGGCTATCCCGTTGAATACTCCTGTACCCATTTCCTGGGCCTTGATTATGAAGCAGAGGTCAGGGACTGGTATTTTTTGTGCAATGCGGGAGTATATGTGGCCGGAATACTTGAAAACGGTGATGTTACAGCCTGCCTTGATATCCCCAGGAATGAAAAGACCATACAGGGTAATATCTTTAAAGACAGTTTTACGGAAATATGGAAAAATCGTTTTCAAATCTACCGCACGCCGCTTTCCGAAAGGAACGAAAAGTGCAGGAACTGCCCGGAAGCCAAATGGTGCAGGGGCGGCGCATACCACAGCTGGGATTACGAAAAAGAAGAACCCAAGGTATGTTTTAAAGGGATTTTGTTTGAATAATACAGCTATGTCATTCTGAGCGAAGCGCGCCATGTCATTCTGAGCGAAGCGAAGAATCTTTAATAGCTTTATGTTATAAAGAAACACTATGGAGGAAGTAATGAGAGAAGGAATATACCGTCTGGGTATCGACATCGGTTCTACTACGGTGAAGATAGCAATACTGGACGATAAGAATACGGTTTTATTTTCTGATTATGAAAGGCACTTTGCAAATATAAGGGAATGTTTAAAAGGCCTGATACAAAAGGCGCTTGACGAGCTTGGGGATATGAACATACAGCCTGTCATCACAGGCTCAGGCGGACTTACCCTTGCAAAGCATCTGAAAGTGAACTTTGTACAGGAGGTGCTGGCTGTATCCACTTCGCTGGAGACCTTTGCGCCCAAAACCGATGTGGCTATAGAGCTGGGCGGTGAGGATGCCAAGATAATCTATTTTGAAAACGGCAGCGTGGAACAGCGCATGAACGGTATCTGCGCCGGCGGCACGGGATCTTTTATCGACCAGATGGCGTCTCTGATACAGACGGATGCGGCGGGACTGAACGAGTATGCAAAGGATTATAAGTCGCTCTATACGATAGCGGCGCGCTGCGGTGTTTTTGCAAAGACAGATATCCAGCCCCTTATCAATGACGGCGCGACCAGAGAGGATCTGGCGGCTTCCATTTTCCAGGCTGTTGTTAACCAGACCATATCAGGCCTGGCCTGCGGTAAGCCCATACGCGGACATGTCGCTTTCCTTGGCGGACCGCTGCATTTCCTTTCGGAGCTTAAGGCGGCATTTATCAGAACGCTCAAACTGGATGATGAACATATCATTGATACGGAAAAATCCCATCTGTTTGCAGCGATGGGTTCGGCGCTCAATGCTACAGAGGAAGGTCAGTGCACATTAAAAGAGATGTGTGACCGTCTTAACGCCGACATACATATGGAATTTGAAGTGGAACGTATGGAGCCACTTTTTGCTACGCATGCAGAACACGAAGCTTTCCTTAAGAGACACGATTCACATTGTGTGGAGACCGCTGATATAGGCAGTCTTTCCGGACCCTGTTTCCTGGGAATTGATGCAGGTTCTACAACCACCAAGATGGCGCTGGTGGATCAGGACGGAAAGCTTTTATATTCCTTCTACAGCAATAATAACGGATCTCCTCTGGAGACAGCCATCAGGGCATTTAAAGAGATGCGTGAGAAGCTTCCCGAAGGCGCACGCATCTACAGGGCATGCTCGACAGGATATGGCGAGCAGCTTATGAAGGCGGCTTTCCTTCTGGACGACGGGCAGGTCGAGACTGTGGCTCATTATTATGCGGCTGCATTCTTTGATCCTGAGGTTGACTGTATCCTGGATATAGGTGGACAGGATATGAAGTGCATTAAGATCAAAAAGCAGACCGTGGATTCGGTACAGCTTAACGAAGCCTGCTCATCGGGCTGCGGATCTTTTATCGAGACATTTGCAAAGTCGCTGAATTACAGTGTTGAGGATTTTGCGAAGGAAGCGCTCTTTGCGCCTCATCCCATCGATCTGGGAACAAGGTGCACCGTTTTCATGAACTCAAAGGTAAAACAGGCTCAGAAGGAAGGAGCATCAGTTGCCGATATCTCTGCCGGTCTGGCTTATTCCGTCATAAAGAATGCGCTCTTTAAGGTCATTAAGGTTTCCGATGCTTCGGAACTGGGAAAGAATATAGTGGTACAGGGCGGTACCTTTTATAATGATGCCGTATTAAGGAGCTTTGAAAAGATAGCCAACTGTGAAGCGATCAGACCCGATATCGCCGGCATCATGGGAGCTTTCGGCGCAGCGCTTATAGCAAGAGAGCGTTATGAGGAAGGCTATCAGAGTACCATGCTTTCCTTTGACGAAATAGAAGAGCTTAAGTTTTCTACCAGCATGGCAAAGTGCAGGGGCTGCACGAATAACTGCCGTCTGACCATCAATAATTTCTCCGGCGGAAGAAAGTATGTATCGGGTAACCGTTGCGAGAGGGGCATAGGCAAGCCGAAGAATGCCAATAATATTCCTAATCTTTTTGAATACAAGCTTAAGCGTTTTTTTGATTATGAACCGCTCAGCGCCGATCAGGCTTACAGAGGCACCGTAGGTATCCCGCGCGTGCTTAATATCTACGAAAACTATCCCTTCTGGGCAACCTTCTTTAAGGAGCTCAAATACAGGGTTATATTATCGCCGGTATCTACAAGACAGATATATGAGCTGGGCATTGAATCCATTCCCAGTGAATCGGAATGCTATCCGGCCAAGCTGGCTCACGGTCATATACAGTGGCTGATAGAGCAGAAGCCCGATTTTATATTCTATCCCTGTCTTTTCTATGAGAGAAAGGAAACCGAGGGTGCAGGAAATCATTATAACTGCCCCATTGTTACTTCTTATCCCGAGAATATCAAAAATAATGTGGAAGAGATAAGCAGGGGCGAAGTGATATTCCGTCACCCGTTTATGAGCTTTACATCCATGGATACCATAACGTCTGCTCTGGTTGAGGAGTTTTCCGAACTGGACAGAAAAGAAGTGGCTGCGGCTGTTGAAAAGGCGTGGGAAGAGCTTGCAAAAGCGCATGAGGATATGCATAAAGCAGGTGAAGATGTGCTCAAATACATGGCCGAAAATAAGAAAAGGGGCATAGTTCTTGCCGGCAGGCCTTATCATATCGATCCCGAGATAAATCACGGTATTCCGGAGCTTATCAATTCTTATGATATAGCCGTCCTTACCGAGGATTCGGTAGCGCATCTGGGCCATCCCGAAAGACCGCTCATCGTATCCGATCAGTGGATGTATCATTCGAGACTGTACGCGGCAGCCAGCTTTGTGCGCCTGCGTGACGATCTGGATCTGGTACAGCTTAATTCCTTCGGCTGCGGTCTGGACGCCGTTACCACCGATCAGGTGAACGATATACTCTCAGGTTCGGATAAGATATATACCTGTCTTAAGATAGACGAGGTCAATAACCTTGGCGCGGCCCGCATCCGTATCCGTTCGCTGATCGCAGCGCTTGAAGTTAAAGAAAAGAGACAGAAGGAAAGAAAGATAGCGCCTACCAATTTTGAAAGGGTGCTCTACACCGAAGACATGCAGAAGGCGGGCTATACCATACTGGCGCCCCAGATGTCTCCGCTTCATTTTGATATGTTCTCCGCTGCATTTGGAGCCTGCGGATATAATTTAAAGATCCTGACCAATGATAATAAGCATTCGGTGGACGTTGGCCTTAAGTATGTTAACAATGACGCCTGCTATCCCTCGCTGTGTGTGGTAGGCCAGCTGATGGAGGCTGTGCTTTCAGGTGAATATGATACGGATCATCTGGCATTGATGATGACCCAGACCGGCGGAGGCTGCAGGGCTACCAATTATGTAGGCTTTATACGCCGCGCGCTGGAAAAGGCAGGCTATGGACATATTCCGGTAATATCGCTCAACCTGAGCGGACTGGAAGCTAATCCCGGCTTTAAACTGAGTCTTAAACTGGGCGTGAGAGTACTGTATGCGGCGCTCTTCGGAGATATCTTCATGCGCTGCATTTACCGTATGCGTCCTTATGAGCTGACGCCCGGCAGCGTGGAAGCAGTACACCAGAAGTGGCTCAAGCGCTGCAACGCGTTCATAACTTCGTCGCATCCTTCTTTCGGAACATATAAAAAGATGTGCCGCAAGATGATAGAAGAGTTTGACGCCATACCCATAAATGAGACACGCAAGCCCAGAGTCGGTATAGTGGGAGAGATACTGGTCAAGTTTGCGCCCACCGCAAATAATCATCTTGTTGACCTGCTGGAGCACGAAGGCGCAGAGGCTGTTGTTCCCGATCTGATCGACTTTATGTATTACTGTTTCTACAACCAGATCTATAAGGCGGATCATCTGGGCATGAGCAAGAAGACCGCCCGCAATTCCCTCTGGGGTATCAAAGGTATGGACTTCGTGCGTAAAGCACCTACGGAAGCCTTTAAGAAGAGCAAACACTTTGATGCACCTGTAAGTATCTTCAAACTGGTGGATTACGCAAAGGATATCGTATCCATCGGTAACCAGACAGGTGAAGGCTGGTTCCTTACCGGAGAGATGCTGGAGCTTATCAATTCCGGTACGCCCAATATAGTCTGTACCCAGCCCTTCGGCTGCCTGCCTAACCACGTAGTGGGCAAGGGCGTAATAAAGATGCTGCGCAAGCATTATCCCCAGTCGAATATCGTGGCCATCGACTACGATCCCGGCGCCAGCGAAGTTAACCAGCTTAACCGTATCAAGCTGATGCTGTCGACAGCAAACAAAAACCTTAAGAAGGAACAAGATAAAAAGTAGTGTCATTGTGAGGGAAGAACCACAGAGTTGTCATCCTGAGCGGAGCGAAGGATCTTATCAAGAAGTATATAGTTTAAAAGAGGAGTAAGTTATGAAAAAAAGTTTGATCCAAAGAAGAGTCCTGTCAATTATCCTGACTCTTATCATGGTGTTCGGTGAGTTCGCCGGCAGCGGCATGAGCGTATTCGCCGGTGATGATGCCGATGAAGCGCAGGCCGATGATGCCTTTAAGGTTGAAGACAGTATAAATGACATGGATATAGACGAAGAAGAGGATGTACATGCTACGGCAGAGATGGTGCAGGTCGTTTTGAACGGTACGCATGTACAGCTGGGAAAATATACCGGAAACACTACTTACGGAAACAACCTTGCTTTCAGTAACGGCGTGCTGACGCTTAAGAATTTCCAGGTGTCGGATAATACCGGCGGATATACCAAGCTTAGCGGCAGCGGATCCGATACCGAGGTTTATTACGGTATTTATGCAGACGGAGATCTGATCATCGAAGTGGAAGGTGAGAATGTTCTTAATCTTGGCTTAAGCAAGGATATTCCGGAGCAGTACGGGATCTTTGCAAAAGGAACTCTTACCATAAGAAATGTAAGCGGAAAGAGCGGAAGTCTTACGGTCAATCTTAAAGGCAGTTCAGGCAGCGGCCTTGCAAATCAGACTTATGGTATTTACTCCAAATTTAACACTGTGATAGAGGAACAGACAGGCGGAGAACTTGATCTGACAGTAGCAGGAAATGCTGCTTCTTCAGAAAATGCCGAGGCATATGGTATACGTTCAAACGGATATAATGTATATATCCGGGGAGGAGATGTTACTGTTAATTCAGTATCAGGAAAGTATGGCACCAAGGGTATCAGCGGCTGTGATTATGTACAGTCAGGCGGTAATGTGGTTGTAAAACCTGCATCTTCTGCGGGAAGTTCAAGCAAGCAGGCTGTAGGTATTTATGCAACTAATGAAATCGATCTTATAGACGGTACTATTGACTGTCTGGCCAACAATGTATCCGGCGCAGGTATCAGTTACGGAGTTGCTGCCGCTTACAGTGTTAAATTGGGAAGTACTGCGACTATACAGGGCGGCAGTACAAACGGTGGAGAAAGTGTCGGCGTACATGCCGATCTGGTTAATCAGGTAATAGATATCTGCGGAGAGGTGACGGCAAAGGGAAATGATTATGCCCTTCTGGCACCCAGGATCATTACAGAGGGATATGTTTTTGTCAAGCCTTCACCTGCAACCATAAAAAAGGCGCTTACCAAAAACACCAGAGATTACTACAGCGTATTTGGCTCTGATGATAAAGCGGCTAAAGAGATACAGACCAAAAAAGAAGAGGGCTATAACGTATGGGTCGGCGGACAGCGAATAAATGACAATAACAAAAATTCCATACCCGGCTTTGGCAGCGGAAGCGCCAAATATGATCCGGACAGTCATACGCTTACATTAAAAGCAGCGAAGAACTTAAGCGGATCCTATGCCGTTGAAACATCGCAATATGCCATGATCTATTCCAACGGGGATCTGACTATCGAACTGGATTCGGCCTGTGAACTGCCTATGGCGCTGACCGAGGTCGCAAATGGCCAGTACGGTATCTATGTAAAAGGAGATCTGTGTATCCGTAATGTGAGCGGTAAGGACGGAAGCCTTGATCTGGACCTTTATGTAAATGGTACAGCAAGTGGCACAAAAAGAGATTCATTCGCCGTTTATTGTACCGGAGATATCACCATAGAAGAAAAAAACGGAAATCTCACTCTGGATCTTACAAACAACAGGGCTACGAGTCTTGGACAGGCGGTTTCTGCATTAGAGACCGTGAATATAAAGGGCGGAAATATAAATATCAATACCGTGAAAGCCCAGTCCTGCAGCGGTATCTTTGCAGAATCTTATCTTCAGACGGGTGGAACTGTTACCATAAAGGCCTGCACGGATAATGGTGCCGACAGCCTTGAATCTACCAGAATGCATTCACTTGAAGCAGGTATTATAGAGATAACAGGCGGTGTGTTTAATGCATATGCGGCAAAAGGTTATAATGAAAGCTTTGCAATATACTGTAAAGATAAATACACCCAGGGTAAGGATGCGGAAGTTAATCTGACCTCACTTGTGGGCCGGTCTGAAGATATGAGCTGCGGTCTGTATGGCGAATTTGACTGCGACGGAACCCACAGCATAACGATCGGTGGTAAGTTCAGCGCCAGCGGTGAAAAGTATGCTGTATGTACAAGGGGTATGAGCCAGGGTGATGCTGACCAGCTGGTAGTT
>CAMVRS010000154.1 GCA_947169935.1 uncultured Lachnospiraceae bacterium | reverse complement strand
AACTGCACTTCTTGAAATGCTGTGTTCTGGTATAACCCCAGTTATCAGTCTCATGGGCTTCTTCAACAAGCCTTATTCCGCAGTCAGTACAGGTTTCCCAGTGTTTCTCGTTGTTAAATTCCTTCTTGGTATGTTCATGTGCACAGTTATTTGTTTTCTCATATCCACAGTTTTTACATACGTAAAAAGTTACCGCTTCCTTTCCCGACTCGGGATCCGGAGTGATATTATACTCTTCAAATTCATGTTTCGTATACTCTTTCAGATATCCGCACTGGGAACATTTCCACTCACATTTTGTATCAGAACGTCCGCATGCTCCGTTATGATCATGTTCTATGTTATCAGCAAATACTTCATTACATTTGGAACAATAATACTTGTGGTGTCCTTCATCCGTATAAGCACATTTACGTTCATGATTCCCACCCTTGGAACAGGGATCACCATATTCATATCTGTAAGTAACCTCAATATTTCCATAGAGTAATCCGCTGGAATCAGCTCCTGAGATTTTCGTATAACTGTAACCGGCATAATTTTCAGGATATGCAGTGTATCTGGAAGCACGAGGTGCCGGATCTTTAACGATCTTTTTCACAAAACCGTCGGGAGCTGCCACTCCATCCGCCATCTCACAATTTATAGTTACCGTATATCTGGGATGATAACCGCATTCTGTACATGTTGTTCCGTCATCACTCCATGTATGCCAAAAAGTGGGAAAAAGAGTTCCTCCAAATGCACTCGGTCCCGGTATTGTTGCAGTTGCCCCACAGGTACATGTTGCCTTTGCACCATGATACTCATCATAATAATCCGGCCAGGCTTCCTGATCCAGCTGGAAATATGAAATCTGGTCATCATTGTAAATAGGCGTATGATATGCCTCATTATCACCGCTCCCATGCATCGGGCTGCCATTGGACCATTGCGCCATCTGCCATATGCTTTCTGATGCCTCCGCAGGCAATGCAGGCAGCATTCCCACGCAGAGAACTACAGCCATTACAAAGGCTAACAGTCTCCGTCCTATTCCTGATCTCCTCTTTTTTCTCGTTTCCATACGATTCTCCTTTCCTTATTATACTGTGTATGGACATAGAACGCCCCATTTAACAACATTTTACTAACCCCCTTCAGAAAAACAAGACCGAAGCGACGAACGGTCGTTTTCAGACGACGAACGGTTAAAAAGGCGGCTCTTTCGAGCCGCCATCATGCTTTTCAAGCCATATTAAGAATCTCCTTTAATGCGTCCTGCAATACCTGCGAAAAATTGATTCCTGCTTCCGCTAAATGCGTTATGAATGAAATGTAATGTTTGGAGAATTACGGCGAATGCCGTAGTAGGGGAATCTCCCAAATTTATGCTATGGTAACACAAGGGCATATATTATGCAAGTGTTTAAACAAAATCGGTCATCACGTTTTATCTTCTTTCAGTACATATGCGGCCGGGTGTTTTTCGAGATATCTGCGGGCGCTTTCTTCATCTTTGACAAAAACTCCCTTGTATTGATCATTAAGGATATGTTTTAAGCCCTTCAGGTCTTCGCTGTTATCGCTTACGATAACGACTGTATGTTTATCCGCTTCATTACTCCTGTTTTCTTCTGCTGAAAGGATCAGGCTGCTGTCAAGATTTTTCACCAGAACATCCTCAAGCTCGGGAAACATGACGGGTTTAGAAAGGTAGTCAGTAAAACCTTCTTTGATATAGCTGTCTTTGGCACCGGCTATCGCATCGGCAGTAAGAGCGATGACCGGCGTGTCTTCCGCAAGTTTTCTTTCGCGTATTATCTTAAGTGTCTGTGTACCCGACATCCCGGGCATCATCTGATCAAGCAGGATGAGATCAAACTTTTCTGATCCTAGGATATCAAGACATACCTGTCCTGATGATGCGACAGTTACGCCAATCTTTGTCTCCTTCATCAGGTTTGTTATCACTTCCAGATTCATTTCATTATCATCGACTATGAGGACCTTCGCTTTGGGTGCAATAAGAACCGGAACGTATTCTTCGGCTACCTGAGTCCTTTCAAGATATTTCGTAAAATCGCCGATAGGCGTGGGATCCGTTACCTCCTGGAATACTTCTACTGTAAAAGTCGATCCTCTTCCGTATTCACTCTTTACACTGATCCCGCCTCCCATCAGCTCGGCAAGCTGTTTGGTGATATTAAGTCCGAGTCCGGTTCCTTCTATTTTGCGGTTTTTTGTCTCGTCAAGCCTCTGGAATGAAGAGAACAGTTTCTCCATATCATCTTCTTTGATCCCCATTCCCGTATCGCTGACGCTGAATTTCAGATAACTGCTGTTCTTGTCAAAGGAAAACTGCAGTTTTACGCTTCCCTGCTCCGTATATTTGATCGCATTGTTTGTGAGATTTAAGATTATCTGACGGATCCTTATTTCATCACCTTTGAAGACAGATGGTATATCCGGATCTGCATCCAGCACATAAGACAGACCTTTTTCTTCTGCCTTAGGCATTGTCATGTTAACGATATCATTGAGCACGGAAGCAAGTTCGTATTCAATAGGAACCAGCTCCATTTTGCCTGATTCTATCTTGCTGAGATCAAGAATGTCATTGATGATCGAAAGCAGCGTATGACTCGCACTTTGAATATCTCCCGCATACTTTCGTGTTTTTGCTTCCTTTGTTTCGCGCAGGATCATTTCGTCCATTCCGATGATGGCATTCATCGGTGTACGGATCTCGTGCGACATGTTGGCAAGGAAATTGCTCTTTGCTTTGTTTCCCTGATCCGCTGCTTCCTTTGCTATTCGCAGCTCTTCGGAGTAATCCATCTGATGCAGCGTGTTCAGATGATACTGTATCATGATATATGCCGTAACCAGAGCCTCGGCAAAATACAATACCGGGAATCTCTGAAGCATGGTCTCGGAATAGTTGTTTTCAACAAGCACTCTGATGGGAGTATAAAACACGGAAAAATACAGAATAACAAAATATGCCGACAGGAATATCCCTGCTTTGACATTACCGAAATAACCCAGGGCCAGAGGCAGCAGCAATGTCCAGAGGATCGCAAAACCATTTGTCGAAAAGAAGGTATCGTAGGTATAGTTGATCATGAAATACAGAGTTGCCGTAATGATCGTCAGTCTCCGGTCTTTCTTAACAACAGTAAAAAACAGGGCGAAGGCACCGGAGATGATCCCCAATATCGCAGTTGAAGCTTCGCGTATAAAACCTTTATTGAGGTTCATGTAGCCGGTAACGACACTGGGTATAATGATGAGCGCACTGCCAAAAGCAAGACCACGCAAGTTGGCCTTGTATCTCTCACCGGTGAATATGCTGCGTCCGAGTTCTTTCCATAATTTTTTAAAATAGCCTATCATTTGTCCTGCATTATACGTTTTTATAAGAGAGATTTCTATATTTCGTTTACGAACGGTCATTTTAGAACGACGAACGGTAAAAGGCGGCTCTTTCGAGCCGCCATAAGCCTGGTGTCACCGGCACGCAGCAACCCCAAGGGGGAAAGCCTTAGGATTGTCTTAGAAGCCGAGGTTGTCGTTTACGAGGATTACATGGATGCGGCCTTCGTGACGGGAAAATCGGGTGATCAGGAACTGACAGCAGATGGTATCCGGGGATTTGCAGTTCATGCAGCTGCCGGTCTTGGCACAGGGGGTGGAAAGGCCGAAACGCTGTGCGTTGATGGGCGCGGCAACGTTTCTGGCACGCTTCATTGCGGCATCCACATCGGAACATACCTTGTTCATTCCTACTATGAATACCACTTTCTTAGGACCCTGGGCAATTGCAGATACGCGGTTTGAATTGCCGTCTATATTAATGATGATCCCGTCATCGGTCATGGCATTTGCACTGGAGAGAAAAACATCCGCATCATAAGCAGCGAGCATAGCTGCGCGTTTGTCCTTAGACATATCCCTGTCGATAAAGTTATAGTTGCCCTTCTTAAGCACATCTATCAGACCTATCTCCCGGGCACTCATACAGCCGCCCATGGTCACGCTGCTTTCCTCAGGAATCAGTTTAAGGGCAAGCTCCAGTGCCTCTTCCTTATCTTTAGCGTAGTAACCGCTCATGTTCCTGCTCTCAAGGCCTTTAATCACCTTCTGTGCCAACAGTTCATTACGTTTTGTTATCATCTTATCCATTGGAACCTCCTCTTATCAAAGCCCCCGTCCTTTTCCGGACGGGGGTGATGGTTTTTACTGTGCCTTTACATTAACCTTGATGGTGATCGTCTTGCCGTTGATCTTGGTCGTAAGATTTGTCTTGCCTTTAGCCAGTGCTATGATCTCACCTTTCTCATTGACATAGGCAATCTTGGGTTTACTGCTCTTGAAGACCGCTTCTCTGTCAAAAGCCTTAAACTTGATAGCTTCGTGGCTCTTTCCTGCTGTCAGCTCTACGGAATATTTGTTGGTCTTGCCGGCTGTCAGATTAGTGATGGTCGGGTCTTCTATTACCAGATTGAGCTTGTAGGTATTTCCGTCCGCTCCTGTTGCATCTACTACAGCTGTTCCGGTTTCTTTTGCTGTTATCTTCTTCTTTTCAACAACAACATTGCTGCTGGTACTTGAAAGTGCTGTGATCTTGACCTTGCCGAGTTTGTTGACCTTCATGTTCGCACCCTTGGTCATATGCAGGGTTCTTTCAGCTACTGCAGTATCTTCCGTAACGCTTGCGTTGAAGCTGAAGGCTTTGCCGTTTATCTGCGCGGTGATAACAGCTTTACCCTTTGTGATACCGGTCACCTTACCGGTCTGATCAACCGTGGCAATATCCGTTGCAGATGAGTACCAGTATACCGGCAGCTTATCCTTGAAATCAGTATCGATCTCAGCATTAACTGTTTTGCCTGCACTTACTTTCAGGCTTCTGCTTTTTGCCTTGGGATCTGCTACATAGATCTTCAGTGTTTTCTTAGAAGCATCTGTTCCCTTAGTTAACTCAACCGGTGTATTTCCGGTAGGTTTTTTAGCTTTGACTGCACCGGTCTTTTTGTTTACACTGACCAGTTTCTTGTTCGAACTTGTCCAGTCTGCTTCATTCAGAGAGAATGCCTGCCCCTTTATCAGATACAGGGATTCCGTGGTCGCAGTTATCTCAGGTACCGGCCTAAAAGGTGAATCCTCACTGTTGTCAGCGGGAGGCGGTGTGGGCTGGTTCTCTTCTTCCTTATTTTCCTCTTCCTTGGCCGGATCGTTGGTCGGATCATTAGCCGGATCGCTGCCTTCTTTTGCGGCTATGGTCACAGTGATGCAGGCAGGTCTTGTTGCCAGATGATTTCCGTCCGGATCTATCTTATACCATACATAATAGGTGCCTGCTGCCGTTTTGGTCGGAATATTCTTACTCCAGCCTGTAGTCGGCGCGGTAGTTGCATTCTCACCCAGGGCATACTTAACTGTTCCGCCTATTGCAACACCTGCGGTAATAAGAGCCTGCGCATTTCCGTTTTCCTTAAGATCTGCTACTGCCGTGGGAAAAGTACTGAAACTGCTGGCAGTGACTTCCCTTTTAATACGCCAGGGATATATTTCAGGGTCTGCTTCCCAGTCAGCCTGACTGCCGTCATATTCTTCTACTTTGGATTCGTCATAATTGACATAGTCGGACTGATCCCTGATCGTTCCATTGATAGTATATGTCTTAAATGTATCCGGATTTCGTCCCGAAATATAACTTATTGATCTTAGCCAATCTTGAAATAGTAGCATATATTTCATTTTCCTGATAAGAACTGACAATACTTAATTTTTCTAATAACTCACCGCCACTTATGTTTATGTTTCCATCATATAAGTCCAATGAAGTATGTACAGTTCCTCCTGTTATTGTTATATTGCAACCTCTAAATACAAGGAATTCGTGAACATTTATGACACCACTGCTGGAAAGTGTTCCGCTTATATCACCTTCAAACATCAATGTAACACTTCCTTTAATACCGCCATCTTCCGTGATATCAAGATCGTGTCCGTTCATTTCCACAAATACAAAATTCATGCTGTTAGCAGTAACATCAACAACACTTTCTATTGTTGCATCTTTTAGCAGAGTTAGAAGCGGATGATAATACCCTGTAAAACCGTCTGCTTCATCTCCGTATTCTATTGTCTCCGTAGCCTCAAGCGCTTCTTCAACCGTACTGAAATATGCGGTTTTATACGTAGTACCACTTGGCACTTCATTTGTACAGATCCTGAAATCAACCTTAGCCTCATCTCCTGCCTGAGGAGTGGTTCTGTGAGGGAAAGGAGCGGGTTCATTTTCACCAACAACCCAGTATGGATCATCCCAAACAGCTGCGGGATTGACAGTAATAGAAATAAGTTTATTGCAAGCAGTCGTAGCCTCTTCATTAATTTCAGCTGTTCTTTGCTGTATATAGGCTTCTATCTCTTCGTCAGTATTGCCTTCAGGAACTATATTATCTATTTCATTGTTTATGAATTCCTGTAGCATAGAATTCCTGTCAGCCGGATTAAAACCGAATTTGCCGCCTGTTATTTCAATCGTTGCTTCTTTTTTATCAGCATCTCTTTCATTATTATTATCCCTGGGTTTTAAAGCCAGATCGTCTATTTTTGCTTCTCCGGAAATTGTAATCTGAGAATAGCAGTAATCCCCTAAATCTTTAAATCCGGCCAATGCATCTACTATCAGATAATTCATCTGTGCTGATCCTGAAATAGCCAGATTGGTAGTCGGGCATTCATTCATTATTTCACATCTGACAACAAGTCCATCGGATATGGAAACAGTGCCACCGTCTATCATTACTTCGTTTATTTCACCGCCGGTTATCGTGACGTTTGCTTCGCTGTGAAACGGTTGTACACTATAAACATATCCTCCTTTTACTTCAATATCTGTAGGAACTTCAACCGAAATAGAAGCGTCAAAATATGATCCCTCATTGAATACTATCTTGCCTTTTGCATCTTCGTCGCTGCTTATAAGACTTACACCCGCTGAGTACTCTTCATTTTCCGGGCGCTGCACCCGTCCGTTTATTGTCATGGTATATCCATTCAGATCTAAATAGAGATACCATACTTCTCTGGCCATTATTGCCGTTTCGTTCGAAGCCAGAGTAGCGTTTTTAAGAAGCTTTATTTTCGATGAATAATACTGATATTCATTCTCGTGACCCGCATATCCGTCTACTAAACTCAGATAATCCGGATTGCTTGCAGCCTCAATGGCGGCTTTCAATGATGTATATCCGGTTGTTCCATATTCAATCTCGTCACCGTCATACCTATAAGAAAACGTTACCTCCGCCACATCATTCGGATCCGCCTTTACCGGCATCGCCGGCAGCATCCCGAACAGCAGGACTACAGTCATCAGAAATGCTATGATACTCTTCGTCTTTCTCTTCATACAAAAATCTCCTTCCATGGTGTATTTTGCCGAGTTGAACAGGCTCAACCTTGTCCAACATTATACGCCATTATAAAGGAGATTTCCATGATAAGGCTACGAACGGTAGCTCTGGGACGACGAACGGTTATCTATAAACCGCGAATCAGTTTCAGATAATCCTGACGCTGATCAAAAACAGCATAGATGATCACGGTTTTTCTTTCTTCATTAATCTTATAAAAAGCGATATCTTTTTCAAGTATGAGTATGTAGTATCCCTGTCGTTTTAGGATCGGATACCGAGGTTGTTCTCCAAGATACGGATTATCAGAAAGCTTCATTATAGATTTTTCCAATTCATCTAATCTGGTTTCTGCCGTCTCAGAATCAAATCTTTCAGCAATGAACATAATTATCTTTCGGATATGTATATCCGCAGTATCTGTTCTTAATATCTTGTATTTCAAATTTTGCCCTCCTTAAGAACAGCTCTCAGATCACTGAAAGTATCTTTAATAGGTGCTACTCTTCCGTTTCTTACATCTTCATCTGCTTCTGCAAGAACTTCAAGAAGTTCAAGTCTGGATTTCATACGAGTGTAATATTCATAAGATAATGACACGGTATCTCCACGCCCATTGACAGTTATGATCACTGCTGTGTCTTTTTCATGACATTGTTTTGATATTTCATTATAATGATTTCTTAGATCTGCGGAAGGTCTTATCGTTTCCTGAACTGCTATCATATCACCACATTCCTTTCCTTAATGGATCACTAACCCATTTGATTTTAACACTATGATATGCATATTATATCATGAACTACCCACAACCGACCATGTCGGATGGGGTTTCTGTTATGCCGCTTTACGGCATGAACCTGCAGGAGCTTTTATTCCTGCAGAACAGGGCATGTCCACTATGCCCCTATCCCATTGGTTTACCTTTGGGAATACTTTTCTTAAGATATTTGCTGCTCCATTGATGTCAGCATTCGTGATCGTTCCGTCATAGTGTCTGTACAGACCTCTTTTGATCCTTTTTCCGGAAAAGCTGTATTTTGTCCTGTCGTCTTCCTTGTATTCAGGTATCGGGTCGAGCGCCAAAAAATCCGCCCTGGACGTATAGCTTTCCTCTGTAGTCACAAAACAGATCCCGTAAGCAGCCAGTTTATATTTCAACATGCCTGCAAATATCGTCATCGGTATCTGCACAAAATTCTGGTTATTGACATGTCCTGTATCTATCTTCTGCTTCTGAAATACGTTGTGTCCCATTATCACTACGTTGACATGGCTGTCTTTGGCATATTCAGCTATCTGACGGCTCATCTTGTGAAACATATCTTTGATGCGCCGGTTCCGTCTGCCGGTAAGCTCATTCATCCGTTTTGTCCTGTATCTCCCGTTACACAGCATTGCGGCACTTGAAAGGCGTGCAAGCTCCTTATTATACAACCGGTTTAGCGACTTTATGATACCGCTCTTTATTACAAACGGCCTTTCCCCGAAGTTGTTTACAACGGCTGCTATATTTTCAGTGCCCGGATCTATTGCAATTACCCGGAGACCCTCTGTCGGATCCATATCCCTTAGTTTTTTCAGGATCACATCATTATCTGCAGTGGATATGCCGACATCCTTCACTTCCAGCACGACATCTATGACAAACCGCTCTACCTCCGGTTTGATCCTTACTTCCTTAAGCCTGCTGTCACCCACGGACATACCGAGATTCAGTCTTGTCTTTGTCCCCGGAAACTTAAGGTATTTATCATCCTTAATTGTACAGATCTGATTTGTAAGGACTGCCGTCTTAAGTCCGCTTTCTTTGCAATACCTTGGCAATCTCGGTCTGCCGGTAAAAACAGAAGGCTTTGTCTTATACGCCTTGATCGCTTCAAAGAAAGATTTATAGTCCCTGAGCAGCATCTTCAGTACCTGCTGGTTTGCCTGGGCTGGCAGAGCATAGTATGTGCTGTCCTTTGATACTTTAAGAACATGGTCTATGGCATTATATGACAGCCACTTGTTATCACCAGGATACTTAGTCCCGGCAAGGATATCATTAACCATCCTGTAAACTTTCATCTGATTATCATACAGCGGTTTCATCCCGCAAAAAGAATCGACTGCTGTTGCGTACTGCCGGATCAGGAAATTGGCACGATTATACAGAGCTGCTGACTTTATGCACAGCTCCGAACAATACGGATACAGACGGCTGTTCTTTTTTATATGATACTGCCTTGTACGATACACGGTTGTATTTTATGCCTCCATGATTTATACTCATATTATAGCACAAAAACTGCCGTAATGCAAACATTTGTTCGTGTGAGTTGAAAATTATGGACGATTACAATAGAGGCTCACATTCAGTATACAGGCTCACATATCATATTTGCCGCCGGATATCGCCCCGGTAAAGCTTATCAATATGCTCAAAACACAGCTTTCCAAGGAAGTGCGTGCCAAATATTCTGAGCATGTGAAAAAATATCTGTGGAAAGATTCCTTTTGGAGTGCGAGCTATTTTTGCGCGACTACGGGATCGGTTTCTATGGATACCGTGAAGTCATATATCGAAGGGCAGCGTACCGACGAACACAAGCGTAAATATGTAAGATCAGGAAAATACAAAAAGGTGATTCATCCC